>JAEUHE010000274.1 GCA_016793885.1 Verrucomicrobiales bacterium | reverse complement strand
CCTGTCGCTGCGGGGGCTCTGCTACGACAGATTACCTTTTGAACTGCGAAGCGAATGATCTGGATGACACTCAGGACTCAGAAGCAATCCTCTGACACCCTCCCAGCCGAAGGCCTCCGCGTAGCGGCTTCGTCCAACAAGGTCACTCGAAGCAACAGCCGCCAGCTTGGGGATTGTCGATCATGAGAGTTTCATTATTTATCTCTGAGGCCTCAGCCTTCACCTGGCCCGGCGGCTGTGCCTCAGTTCTTGGTCGTTAGGTATCGTTCACTCACCGTGGAAATCCATTCGCCATCGTTTCGTCTGAAAGAGCCGCGTTGTCCGTGTCTTTGTGGTGCAGAGGGCTTGCTGACATTCATTACCTGTCCGGGTTGCGGACACGTGACCGTAGCGTGCGATGAGATCGGCACCGTGTTTGTCAGTTCACGAGACTTGAGTGAATTGCCAGGAGCTTCCTGGCTGCATGGTTTCGAGGACGGTCTCTGCCCGAAATGTCGGGAGGCTTCGTTGCGTGATTTCCGTTTCTCGACTGGAGAGGAGATTCAAGCTGTTGGTTTTACCGCCGCCGAGTACGTTTAAACCACGACCACGATTCCTAACGAGGCTACTCCAGTGAACGCGCCGACAGCATCCAGTTTCCAGGTTGAGCGTCCATGCCGGCGCGTCCCTGAGTAGTTTCGTTAGGTGTATAGGTTCCCTCATGAAGTGCGAGCCACCAACTGCTGAAGACGACCTTGAACGGCGCGTTCTGCATGATGTGTCCACCGTTGGTTGTCACGTCATCAAAGTCATGGGAGACGAGTCAGGGCCAGGATTTGCCTACTCGGTTGGCCTCTTTCACAATTTTAATCATGGGGAGATTTTGATCGTTGGACTCGATCTCCACATGATGCAGAGCATCATCAACAACTTGATGGCCGACATCCGAAAGGGCACACGCTTCCAGGCTGGGAGCCGTGTAGCAGGCATTCTTGAGCGCTTCGATTGTGAATTTCGCGAAGTTGAGGTCTCCTACTATCGGGAGCTTTTCGGCTGCGCGACTTGGTTTTATCGCGGTACCGATTTCCCCGCTTTTCAATGTGTCTGGCCGGATATGCAGGGCCATTTCCCGTGGCAGCCACATTTCAACGCGAAGTTGCGCAGCCTGCAGCCAACATATGGCTCCCGCACCTAACCAGCCCGATCGAGGACAACCCCGACCAGCCCTTGGATTTGCTCAGCCCGTCATGACCATCTCAACCTTTACCAGCCTTGCCGACCGCCACCTCACAGGTCGGGGTGCCTCATCGGGAGGACGTTAGGCGCACTCGCGTATGCAGTCCTGCCCGCCCACCAGCCACCTCAAGTTAGAGTCTCCGCCGGAGCACGAGCGCCCTTCAGAGGAGCGAGTCCGGCAGTTGGAGGCGGCCATTGGCGCGTCATTGCCAGCAGACTATCGAGCGTTCCTTCTAGAGTACGGCGGATCCGAAGTGCCCTTCCAAGCTCCTGTCGGAGAGCCGAGCCCATTCGGTGACACGTTCACGCAGACGCGCTTCCACAGTCTGTACTCCGACCCGGAAGCGGGTTGCGACATTCGCAGGTATCTCAGGAGTCAGATCGTTCCTCGCAACATGATCGTCATCGCCTCTGGTGATTTTGGTCAGGCCACATGCCTGTCGTTTGCTGGCGTGGATAAGGGTGCAGTGTTCTTCTTCGATGAGCATCAGATGGCTTTTGCTGATGAGTCACACATGTACTACCGATTGTTCGAGTCGGTGCGGGAATTCTTGTCGCTTCGAGACCGAGAGGAGTTGGGTGTTAAGCCGCCCGGATACGACCATTGTTACGAGTCAGCGCCATCGTTTACAGAGTTTCTGAAGCGGTGTACACGAGTTGAGTGATGAAACGTGCGCCTAACAACCAAATCGCTCGAGCGAACTTCCTATCGCCCACGCTTCGACATCGGTTGATGTCGTCAGCATCTCCAGGCTTCATTCTGAGCGTCGTTCCACATCAGGCCGGTCGTCGCACAGCTCCGAATCGTTAGGATTTTGTGGGTATGCCGTGGTACAGGTGCACCATAGAGGGGCAGGGATTCCCAGGTAGTTTGATTGGTAAGCCGGGTCTGGTCGGCTTTTTCGTGACTCGTTTCGTAAAGGCACCCTCGGCCGAGGAGGCTGAGTCACTGAGTCTCGCTGAACTGCGGCGTGAGGATCGATTCAGGATTCCATCCGCTGGACTCCAACCGCCGGACGCACGAGTGTTTTTCGCCGAGATCCTCGAGATCGAGCCATCGGTTGTACCTCCAGTTACACCTGGGCTCGTGTGGTATGAGATGGGGTGCTGAGGTGCCCGTTCCTAACCAGATCGTCGACCGAACCGCCGCCAGCATCCGCATGTCCGA
>JAEUHE010000273.1 GCA_016793885.1 Verrucomicrobiales bacterium | reverse complement strand
GTTTCTGCTCCAGCGCCCACGGCGCTGGCCGGCGCATGAGCCGCACGGCGGCGACCAAGCGCTTCACCGAGGCCGACTTCGCACGTCAGACCGAAGGGGTGATCTGCCGCAAGGACAAGGGAGTGGTCGATGAGATTCCCGGCGCGTACAAGGACATCGACGAAGTGATGGCCAACCAGCGCGACCTGACCGAGATCCTGCATACCTTGAAGCAGGTGGTGTGCGTGAAGGGGTAGGTGTGGTCTGCACGTTTGTGGGCGCCAGAGGTCGCTGAGCGCGCCTGCATGTTGTTGAACGACCTGCCGCTGTGCCCACATTGTGGTGGCGTTGCTCGTTTTGCGATCCTGTGTAGAACTCCACAGAAGTTCGAGTGGCAGCGATACGCGAACGGCTAGGTTAGCTCCGGCGAATCAAGGGCACGAGGAGGTCAAGGTCAAACCGGAGCAGATCCACGAGGTCCGTGACCGACGCGCCAGCTGAAGTGCAAGCCGACTCGATGTTCGCGCCAGCTTTGAAAGACAGTAAGGCCGCCCGGTTGCGTGCCTTTCCGATAAGGCTCGCCGGTGGAAGATTTAACCGCAACAAGAGTAATCTTATCCAGGTGCACGAGCCCCCAAGTAGCTTTGCCATCGCCGCATTGCTGAAATTTGAACGTACATAGGCCTCGGCGACTTCAGTTGCCGTGTAAGCCCCGGCCGGTTTGCTCCCAATTGGACGCGAGCGCTTTGTGCAAACTTTCAATGACTCTGGTGCCTCCTGCGCGTTGGTCAAGTCCGATAACGCCTCGTCCGCGTCATCGTAAAGAACCGCCAGCGCGAGGGCATAGGCCTCGGGTCGGCAGATGATCCCAGGCTTCATCACCCCGTCCATGGACGCAGCGAAGACTCCTGACGTTGTCTTTTGGCTGAAAAAGGACGGGAGAAGGCGAGCGATCCAGTCCTTCGGCACTGTCTCGAGTACCAAGTCAGAAAGAATCTTCCGACTTCCCCATAACGCCCTTCGCAGGCCTTGTTGTTTCGCACGGGCCGCAATTATGCGGCTGGCGTGTCTCATGGGCATGCTCTCGCATCTCGCCATCAGCGCCGTTGAGACGGCAGCGTACCGTTCTAAAACCTCATTCTGCGGGCCAGGGCATTCCGTTGAATCTGATGGAGCAGCCGTCCAAGAGAATCTCTGGATTCGGGAGATGTGGCGAGTGTCGAAACCCGTAGAGATCAGTGGTTGCGCATGCTTCTCGCACCATTCGACCCCAGGGATGTGGTGACTTACCCGTATGAACGGAAATCCCCAATATGCTAGGTCTTCTTGCTTGCAGGCATCGCAGACCCTGAACGATGCCACTTTGACCCGGAGTGCTTCATAACGTAGGTGGTTGTCCCGATTTTCGCCATGGGAATGGGGTGTCGCGCCGGACGTGAAGGCCTGCTGGAAGGGCAGGAGCGTGTGAAACTGTAGGAACTCCGAAACGTCCACATCCGCGATCCATGCGAGAAACTCCGCCTTGGGGACTTTGGGGTCAACTAAACCAGCGGCGGATACTGCAGCGACCAAGGAATCGAGAGAGTTGGCTTCGTTCAGAACCAGGACGCGCAGTGCGTAACTGTGTGCAAGTTCATCGGGCAGGATGGTTGGACGCTGCAGCCATCGCGGATATAAGTTCCTGGCGACGAAGCGTACGGCATCCTGGACAATCATTTCGGATCGCCGGTCTTGTAGAGTGTAAGCAACGGCGCTAAAGATCGGATGACTGCCCCAAGCGCCCGTGCCTGTTCTTCCGAACCATCCCAGATAGATGCGATCGCGCTGACCAGTTCCTGGTTCTGTGCCACTCGGTGTGTCGAGATGGGGCTCTTCCGGCTAACCACATATGCGCATATACGCCGATAAGCTTTGGCGGTCGGAGAAACCGCTCCTGACAACACACGGCTGACATGAGGTTGTGTCACGCCCGTCGCCAAGGCGATCTCGTCCTGATGTATGCCCATTGACCTGACGAGTCGAGAGAGTTCCTCGATGGACAAGGTAGATTCAGTCCCGTGCATGGCCACAAAATACATAAAAGTATATGCGGATGCAAGGGGTATCTATCCCTTCATGAGCCTGCTATCGATCACCAAGGATCGATCCACTCCACGAACCGCGTATAGAGCACGGACATGGTTATGCTTTGGTCGGGCGATCGGAGAGCGATACGGATCAACTGACCCGTGGCGCTCTGGGCGAATTTCGGATTCGGGCATCCTTCGCAAGGAATCGGTTAGCCAACATTGCATGGACCACTCAAGGAGTGGGGTTCCGGTTGGGCCCGCGATGGTATTTTGGCTGCCGACCTTCAGAGCCTGACGTTTGGCGAAGCGGGGGAGGGTCTTCCCGGTACCGGGGGTTTACACAGGCGCTGACTCAGGCTGGGAAACTCATATTGCCGGCCGACGCGCGCTATTCAGTTAGCGGCTCTGAGGTCGCGTAGGTCGTCTAGAAGGCTTTCGATGTATTTCCGGGATTCGGGGAGGCGCTCAAGGCGTGGTTTAAATGGCAGCTTGGGCAGTCGCCGGAGGATTGCAGGCGCCTTTAGAATCTCATTGGCGGACAATTCCAGGCTCTCGGCGACGATCTGCAAGGCCGCCAGGCATTGTGCGTCGCGTCCGGACCAGTCGACCCGAGGGACACGCTTGTGTTCAGCCATGCCAGTGCGTACGGATTTTCGAACTCGACTGCGCAGCCATAGTCGGTCATGGCGAAGGAGCCAACTGTATCCGATTCCAGTGGTCGCCCGGACGACTGGCATCGTTGC
>JAEUHE010000272.1 GCA_016793885.1 Verrucomicrobiales bacterium | reverse complement strand
AAGTCAGGCTTCTCGCGCCGATATACCGCCGCCAGGACCTTGGCGATGCCGAGCGGATCCAGTTCCGCTGCCAGGGGAACCCGCAGGGCCCGATCCGCCCCCATGGCCAAGCCGACGCGCAGCTGCTCCACGCATTCATCCCCGCCCAGGGTGACCACGACCACCTCCGCCTCGCCCAGCTTCTCCTTCAGCCGCAGCGCTTCCTCCACGGCAATGGCGTCGAACGGATTGACCGAAAACTTCACGCCATCGGTCTCGATGCCCGAGCCGTCGGATTTCACCCGGATCCTGGTGTCGGGATCCGGCACTCGCTTCAAAGGAACCAAGATTTTCATCAGTCGCAAATCAACCTACCTCACCCTAGTCCAGAACTAGAGACGTTCAACTATCCCGGCGCCGCCCATGCCGCCGCCCACGCACATCGTGATCAATCCGTAGCGGCTTTGACGTCGATGCAGCTCGTTCAAAATCGAGACGGTCAACTTCGCCCCGGTCGCACCCAACGGATGCCCCAAGGCGATCGCCCCGCCGTTGACATTCACTCGGGCCGCATCTATGCCCAGCTCGCGGATCACTGCCAAGGCCTGAGCCGCGAACGCTTCGTTCAACTCGATCAGATCGATATCGGCCAGCTTAAGCCCGGCCAGTTTCAAGGCCTTGGGAATCGCCGCTACCGGACCAATGCCCATGATCCCGGGAGCAACGCCACCCACGGCATAGGCCACGAATCGTCCCATCGGCTTTAATCCCAAAGCCTTAAGCTTTTCGCCAGAGACTAGCAAAACCGAGGCGGCGCCATCGCTTCGTTGCGACGCGTTTCCTGCGGTCACCGTTCCACGCGGATTGAAGGCAGGCCGCAACACACCCAACTTCTCGAGCGAGGTGTCGCGTCGCGGCCCTTCATCGGTATCGACCGTGAACTCGGTCACCTTCCGCTTGCCCTGCTCATCGAGCGAAACCTCGCGCACCGCTACCGGGACGATCTCATCCTTGAACTTACCGGCATCGATGGCAGCCAAGGCCTTTTGATGGCTCTGGAAAGAGAACGCGTCCTGATCCGGCCGGGACACACCGAATTTGGTGGAGACGTTCTCCGCCGTCAGCCCCATGGCCAGGTAGGCGTCGGGAAGATCCGTTACCAACTGCGGGTTGGGCGACATCTTATACCCCCCCATGGGCACCTGGCTCATGCTCTCCGTGCCGCCGGCAATAACGATCTCCGCCATGCCGCTCAAGATCCGCTGCGCCCCGATGGCGATGGCCTCGAGTCCGGAGGCGCAAAAGCGATTGACCGTCACGCCCGGAACAGTCTCAGGCAAGCCGGCGCGCTGAACCGCGATGCGGCCAATATTCATGCCCTGGGAACCCTCTGGCATGGCGCAACCTAGAATCACATCGTCGATGAGGTCCGGGCTGACGCCCGGAACCCGGCGCAGGACATCACGAATCGTCAGGGCCGCCAGATCGTCCGGACGGACCGTTCGCAGCTTTCCGTTGGGAGCCTTCCCGATGGGAGTTCGGGCGGCGGAGACAATGAACACTTCCCTCATAATTAGTTTCGCAAAGGTTTGCCGGTTTTCAGCGTGTGCTTGATGCGCTCCAGGCTCTTCGGCTCGCCGCAGAGGCTGAGGAAGGCTTCCCGCTCCAGATCCATGATGTACTGCTCAGAAACATAGTGCAGCGTGCTCAAATCGCCACCGCACAACACGTGAGCCAGCTTGGTGCCGATCTTGCGGTCATGATCGCTGATCTGTCCTGCCTCGCGCATCTGATGCAGGATCATGCGGAACATGCCCAGGCCCGATTGCCCGATGGCCGGAATATCGGTTCGCTGAGGGCGAGGCCGATAGTTGTCCGCCACCATCCGCAAGACCTTCGATTTCGCCTCGCCGATGAGCCAATCCTTGTTCAACACCACCGTCGCCTCACTGGAACGCAAATACCGCAGCCGCGCGGCTTCGGCGGCGCTGGTCGAGACTTTGGCCATGCCCGCGGTCTCCCAGGCGAACCGCACACCGGGGAAGTAATCCACGTCCTCGGTGCGGGGGATATGCTCGGTACACCGGATGAGCATCTCCTTGGTGCCGTGAGCCGCGGGAATCAGCCCGACCCCTACCTCCGGCAAGCCCATGTAGGTCTCGGCCGATGCGATCAAGTGGTCGCATCCCATGCTCAACTCGCATCCGCCACCCAAGGTATAGCCGTGACAGGCGCCCACCACCGGCTTTTCAAACTGGCGCAGGGAACTGGTGGCTTTCTGAAAGCGTCGAATGCTCAAGTCGATTTCATCCCACTCCTGATTCTGAATTTGAGTGGTGAGCAGCAAGAGATTCGCTCCGGCGGAAAAGTGAGTGCCCTGGTTGCCGATCACCAACCCGGCGAAATTGCGTCGCACCTCATCCAAGGATTCGCGCAGCATGCTCAGCTGATCACCGCCGAGCACATTCATCTTCACATGCACCTCGAAACAGGCGACCCCATCGCCCAGATCCACCAGGCTGGCGCCGGAGTTCCCGCGCACCACCTTGTTTCCGAAGTGGAGCCTCGGGAGATGAATCTCCTTCGGAGCCGCGGTCTTCTCGACCAAGGAACCGCTGGCGGGGGAGAAGAAAAACAGGCGGGTTTCACGAGGCTCATAGAAGGCCTTCTTCCCGGAGGCGAGCAAGGACTTCGCCAGAGCGGGAACGGGCCGATTTTCCTTCTCCAGCCGCGCGACGGTCTCGGCCACCCCGAGCGCATCCCAAATCTCAAAAGGACCGAGGTCCCAGTTGTACCCCCAACGCATCGCATCATCGATGCGCGTGATCTCATCGGCGATCTCCGGCACCCGGCTGGCCGCATAGCAAATGACCGCGCTCAGGTGATTCCAGGCAAAGCGACCCACCTTGTCGTCCGATTGGCAGATCGCCCGGATTCTCTCGGCGGGAGTGGGCAAGTTCTTGGCAGCATCGATCGAAGGAAATCGATTCTTTTGCCGGGGACGGTACTCCAGGGTCTTGTAATCGAGGGTCTGTATCTCCCGCCCCGCGTCGGTCTTGACCCTCTTGTAGAAGCCTTGCCCCTTCTTCTCTCCCCACCAGCCCCGCTTGACCATCTCTTCGATGAACTCGGGCAGACGGAAAAGTTCCAGCTCTTCCTTCTCCTTCAACAGGCCCTGCAGGTTGCGCGCCATCTGAACCATCAGGTCCACTCCCACGATGTCTCCGAGACGGAACATGGCGCTCTTCGGACGGCCGACCAAGGGTCCGAGGATGGAGTCCACCTCGTCGATCGTCAAACCCTCCTCCATCGTGAGCCACAGCGCCTTCTGCATGTCGTAGCAGCCGATTCGGTTAGCCACGAAGCCCGGAGTGTCCTTACCCACCACGATCCCCTTGCCCAGCACGGCCTCGGCGAACTCCGTGAACTCCTTGACCCTGGACGGGAGGGTGTCGCGGCTGGGAATGAGTTCTAGCAAGCGCATGTAGCGCGGTGGATTGAAGAAATGCGTGGCGAAGAACCGCTCCCGATATGATTTCGGAAGGCCCTCGACCATCCCGTCGATGGAGAGTCCGGAAGTGTTGGTGGTCACCAGCGCATCCGGGCGAGCCAAGGCGCAAATCTTCTTGTGGATCTCCCGCTTCAGCTCCATGCGCTCCAAAACCGCCTCGACCACCCAGTCCGCCTCGCCGATCTGCGTCAGATGGTCCTCCACATTTCCCAACCGAATGAGATCGGCGTTCTCGGGGGAAAACAAGGGCGACGGCGAGAGCTTCTTCATCCGCTCGTACAGTCCCTTGACGACCCGCTGACGAACGGCTGGAGATTGCAGGGTTAGCCCGCGTTGCTGCTCCTCCGGCGTCAACTCCGCCGGAACCACGTCGAGCAGCAGCACCGGGATGCCAACATTCGCCAGATGCGCGGCAATCTGGGCTCCCATGGTTCCAGCGCCGATCACCGCTGCGTTCTTTATAGTAAGCATGGCTTAAAATCTGAGGGTTCGAGTCAAACGGTTGTCTTGGAATGTTCGTCGCGGAGTTCTCGGCGCAGGTATTTTCCAACGCCAGACTTGGGCAACGACGCCCGAAATTCGATCAGCCGGGGAACCTTGTAGGAAGCGAGGCGCTCGCGGCAGAACGACGCGATCTCGTCCGCCGATGCCCGGGCGTCCGGCTTCAGCACCACGCACGCCTTGACCGTCTCGCCGCGATAGGGGTCCGGCACACCAATGGCAACGGCCTCCTGAATGGCAGGATGCTCGAAGAGCACCTCTTCCACCTCCCGTGGGTACACGTTGTAACCACCGGCGATAATGAGATCCTTCTTGCGATCCACGATGTAGAAAAAGCCATCGGCATCGCGCTTGGCGATGTCACCCGTATGCAGCCATCCTTTGCGCAGGACATTGGCCGTCTCCTTGGGTTTGTTCCAGTAGCCCTTCATCACCTGCGGCCCGCGAATGCACAACTCGCCCGCCTCCCCGACGGGAAGCTTCTTCAGACCGGTTTCCACATCGACGATTTTCGCCTGCGTGTCGGAAATCAGCACGCCCATGCTGCCGCTGCGGGCTGTGCCATCCGTCGGACTGATGTGGGTCACCGGCGAGGTTTCGGTGAGGCCGTAGCCTTCCACCAGTCTTCCGCCGGTGAGCTGTTCGAACTTCTCCCGTACCTGCACCGGCAGAGGCGCTCCCCCGCTCATGCAGATGCGCAGGCAATCAAACCCGTAGCGCTTCACGTCGGGCGCATTGTTGAAGGCCACGTACATCGTCGGCACACCGTGGAAAATCGTCGGCCGATATTTCTTCACCACGTCCAAGGCAGATTGCAACTCGAAGCGCGGAAGGATCACCATCCGCCCACCGCAGCGAATGGTATAGATCATCACACACGTGGTCGCGTAGATGTGGAACAAAGGAAGCGCCGCGACCAAGGTCTCGGGGATCACTCGCCCGCCACAGAGCCATCCGCCCGCTTGATAGGTGTTGGTGACCAGGTTGCGATGCGTCAGCATCGCCCCCTTGCTGGTGCCCGTAGTCCCGCCGGTGTACTGCAGACAGGCAATATCCTCAGGTTGCAGACCGCTGGGCTTGGGACGATTCCCCTGCTCCATCAGCTCAAGCCATTCATGGGACACGATACCGGAGCCCGACCAGGCAGGGATCGCCGGGCGGGAGCGTTTCGCAGCGCGAGCGATCGCTCGAACCACCTTGGCATAGGAGCGTCCCGCGTAATCCTCCGGATCCACCCACACGACCCTCTGTGCCGAAGAGCAGACCGCGAGCGCAGCCTCCACCGTGGCTTTGAGCGCGCGATCCGCGATGACGAGTTTGGCGCCGGCGTCCTGCCATTGATGGGCCGCTTCGCGCGAAGTATAAATGGGGCTGGTCGACGTGACGATGGCACCGGCCTGCAGCGCCCCGAAGTAGGCAACCACGAACTGGGGGCAATTCTGCATCATGAGACCAACGCGATCGCCCTTCTGAATGCCCAAGGCCTGAAGTCCGGCGGCCACCCGTTTCACCTGATCCCCAAAGGCCTGATAGGTAATGGTGGCATTTTGGAAAAGGATGACGGGGTGTTGCCGCCGCTTTGAAACAGTGTTTCGCAGCATTTCCGGAAGTGTGATCTGAGGATAGTTCATGCGTTCACAGTCGTCCGTTGACAAAGACGCACGGCAAAGAGCTCGGGGTGCCGTCGGCTGATGCCCCATCTAGCCGTGGCCAACCCGCTTCAGGCAAGGCTTTTATGAGCAGCCCCGACGTCGGAAGCCCAAGTTCAGCACCCGCCCTTGGATAGAAAGGCGTAGGGCAATTCGATTCGTTACAAGTCACTGATGAAGATAATCGTAAGAACCGGCAAAGACCTGAATCCGGAGTGGGTTGGGCGTCGCCCTCCTCCCTGTAGGAGACGACGTCAGGAGTCTTCGGGACCGCAGGGAGATTTACCACCCCCGAGGGCTCGTCACCTCGTCCCCTACAGCCCCAAAGTCCCCTCCCTTCCCCGGTAGGAGACGACGTCAGGAGTCTTCGGCACCGCAGGGGATTTACCACCCCCGAGGACTCGTCACCTCGTCCCCTACAGCCCCAAAGTCCCCTCCCTTCCCCTGTAGGAGACGACGTCAGGAGGCTTCGGCACCGCAGGGGGATTTACCACCCCCGAGGACTCGTCACCTCGTCCCCTACAGCCCCGAAGTCCCATTCCTTCACCTGTAGGAGACGACGTAAGGAGTCTTCGGGACCGCAGGGGATTTACCACCCCCGAGGGCTCGTCACCTCGTCCCCTACAGCGGGAAAACTGAATGGAGCGCCCTCCGGGGGCGTCAGTCCTCTTCATCCGAAACGGCTTATGAACAAAAAGCACCTGCTCAACCGTCGCCACTTTCTCTCCACCACGATCGCCGGACTCGCGACGATCAGTCTCGTTCCACGACACGTCTTGGGCGGGCCCGGCTTCACGCCTCCCAGCGAGATTCTCACCCGCGGGGTCATCGGCGTCGGCGGCATGGGCATGGGCCATGTCAAATCGATCAATACCGCCTGCAAGCTGCTGGCCGTCTGTGATGTCGATCGCAAACATCTCGAGATCGCCGTCAAAGAAGGTGGTCCTGATGTCCAAGGCTACGAGGATTTTCGTGAACTCCTAGCCCGCAAAGACATCGATATCGTTCACATCCCCACCCCTCCTCACTGGCATGCCATCATGTCGATCGCCGCTGCCAAAGCCGGCAAGGACATCTGGTGTGAAAAGCCCATGACCCGAACCATCGCGGAGGGCGAAGCGGTCGTGGCCGCAGTGAAACGTCACAAGCGAATTTTCCGGCTGAACACCTGGTTCCGCTTTTCGGATGGCTTCTACGGTATGGGCACCACGGTAAAGCCCATCAAGAAAGTGGTCATGCATGACTTGTTGGGAGGGCCCCTCAAGGTCACGCTCAATGCCTCGACGGGATTCGACTGGAAATTCGGCTGGGTCGGCCGCACCGATCTGACGCCACAGCCCGTTCCCGCCCAACTGAACTATGACCTCTGGCTGGGGCCTGCCCCATTCAAGCCCTATCACCCCCACCGCGTGCACGGCACCTTCCGAGGCTATTGGGATTATGATGGCGGCGGTCTTGGCGACATGGGACAGCACTACCTCGACCCGGTCCAATACATCATTGGAAAAGACAACGAGAGTCCGATCGAAATCGAGTGCGACGGACCGAAACAGGACAAGGATGCGGTAGGCATCTTCCGTCGGATCCGCATGAAGTATAAGGACGGCACCGAGATCATTCTGGATGGCGAAAACCGGGAAAAGGATGCAGCCTTCCTCCAAGGGCCCAAGGGAAAGATCATGAAAGGGTTCAAGTCCGACATCCCGGATCTCGAAAAGAAGCTGGCCGGCCTCCCCGACCCGGCTCCTATGGTCACCGACTTCGTCCAGGCCGTCAAAACGCGAAGCAAGTTCGCTCTCAACGAAATCAACGGACACCGCTCTTGCACCCTGGTGAACCTGGCCAAGACTGCTATGCAGGTCGGCCGAGTCCTGAGGTTCGACGATCGCCGCCAACGCTTTATCGACGACAAGGAGGCCAATACCTATATTAGCCAACCTATGCGCGGTCCGTGGAAGGTTTAGGGGTTCCAAATCTGCCCTTGCCAAGGGAATTTCGGCTTTCTAACGTCAGCCCATGCAATTGGATCAGTATTTTCCGGTCTTGCTGCTAGGACTTGTCGCGGTTGGATTCGCCGCCGTCACCCTTATTGGGTCGGTTATCCTGGGGCGCTGGGCCAATCAGAAAATTAAGGCGCGCACGCGTCCGATGAAGGACATCGCTTACGAGTGCGGCATGCTGCCGGTGGGTGATGGCAACAGCCGTCTGTCGGTGAAGTTCTACCTGGTGGCCATGCTGTTCATCCTTTTCGATATCGAAGTGGTGTTCCTGTATCCTTGGGCCGTGGTGTACAAGGAGATGCTGGCCACTAACGCCTGGCTGATATTCGGGAGCATGCTTTCGTTTCTCGGCATCCTGTTCATTGGTTACATCTACGCCATCAAGAAGAATGCGCTGGACTGGAAAAGCTGATCGTTCTCAGCCCGCCTCCTCGCGTCTCTTCCTGTCTATCTCCCACTCGACAGGTGGAGTTCTGCTCCATCAGTCACATTCACAAGCACCCCTCCCCCACCTCGACGCTACGTCGAAGACGCAATTCTCATGACCTGTCCCATCAAATTTGGAACCTCTGGCTGGCGCGGCTTGATCGCGCGAGATTTCACCTTCGACAACGTGCGGTTGGCCACCCAGGGCATCGCTCAATACCTTAAGGAGGAGTTGGCGCGCCCTGGCTCTTCTATCGCCGGAAGGAAGCCCGTCGTTATTATCGGTTACGACACCCGGTTCCTGGGGAAAGAGTTCTCCCTCGCCGCCGCGGAGGTGCTGGCAGCGAACGGGATCACCCCTCTCCTCTGCGACCGTGATACCCCCACCCCGGTCATTTCGCACACGATCCGCACGCGCAAGGCGATCGGCGGGATCAACATGACCGCCAGTCACAACCCAGCCGAGTATCAAGGCCTCAAATTCTCGACCGCCAACGGAGCCCCGGCCACCACCGAAGTTACCAAGCCCATTGAGGCGATCATCCAGAAACTGGCCGCGGAGAATTGGAGTTTCAAAGCCGCCGTCATCGGCAGCTTCAAGTGTGACACCTTCGACCCGCGCCCCGAATACTTCCGTCAGATCCGCCGGCTGATCGACTTCAAGGCCATCAAGAAGGCCAAGCTCAAGATCGCAGTTGAGTTGATGTATGGCACCGGACACGGCTATTTGGACAGCTTGCTTGAGGAGGCCGGGGTTAAGATCACCCTGTTCCACAACGAACTGAACCCGCTGTTCGGCGGCCATCATCCCGAACCCAACGCCGAGGGCATGGCCGAGGTCAGCAAGCTCGTTCGATCCGGTAAAGCCAAGCTGGGCCTCGGGCTCGATGGGGACGCCGACCGCTTTGGCATCGTCGACCAGGATGGAACCTGGCTCACCCCCAACCAAGTGTTGGCGCTGGCCCTCTACCACCTGAAGAAGAACCGCGGATGGACCGGGGCGGCCGTGCGAACGGTGCCGACCAGCCATCAGGTGGATGGCGTGGCTGAGATGTTCCAGGTCAAACTCCACGAAACTCCGGTGGGCTTCAAATACATCGGCGCCCTCATGGAGAGCGAGGCTATCATTGTCGGAGGGGAAGAATCGGGCGGGCTCAGCGTCAAGGGACATGTCCCCGAAAAGGACGGGATCCTGGCCTGCTTGCTCATGGCCGAGCTGGTGGCCACCGAGCGGAAATCGCTGGGCAAGATTCTGAAGGAGATCGAAAAGCATACCGGCGCTTACCACACCGACCGCATCAACGTCAAAATCCCCGCCGACAAGAAGGAAGCCCTGCTCGCCCGACTTGGCCAAGGCCTGGACAAGGTGGGACCGTTCAAGGTGCAGAAGTTTATCACGACTGACGGATATAAATTCCTGCTCCCGAACGGTGAATGGGTCGCCTTCCGCGCGAGCGGCACGGAGCCACTCATCCGGTCCTATATCGAGGCCAAGACTCCGAACCAACTCAGCAAGCTCCGCAAGGCCTGCCACCAACTCCTGGGAGCTTAGACCCGCCTTCACCGCTGCTCACTTCATTATGCTCATCAACGGAATCATCAATCCCCACGTTCTCGACCTGCTGAGCCGCATTCGCCATACGAATGCGCTGGTCATCGCCGATGCCGCCTTCCCGTTTTGGCCCGAGATCGAGACGGTCGACATCTCTCTGGTAAAGGGTTTGCCGACGGTTTTGGACGTGGTGAATTCTATTCTCCCGAACTGGAAATGCGGCGAGGTCATTATGGCGGCTGAGTTCAAGAGCCATAACGCCGTCCCGGTTCGGAACGCGTTCCGCAAGGCCTGCCGCAAGATCCCGATGACGTTCGAGCCCCATTTGGATTTCAAGAAGCGCGTGCCTGACGCCATTGGCTTGATCCGCACCGGGGATACCACGCCCTACGGCAACATGATCCTCATCTCGGTCTGACCCCCGTACCACGGCCTCCACCTATGCCGCCGTTTGCCAGCGCCGTTACCGTGTCCCTGGTCCCCGAGGCCAAAGGCGGACCCTTCGTGTTCTGGGATGGACTCAGCGATGGCTGTGCCCGGGCGGCGGAGATCGGATTCGACGCGGTGGAGGTATTCCCGCCGTCGGCCGACGATCTGGACGCTTATCAGCTGAAGCATCTGCTGGAGCAACACCGCTTAAAGCTCGCGGCGGTCGGAACTGGAGCAGGCTGGGTTGTGCAGAAGCTTCGTCTGACCGATCCCGATGCCACCATCCGAGGACGGGCTCGCCACTTCGTTTCCGCGATCGTCGACCTGGCCGGCAAGCTGGGGGCGCCGGCGATTATCGGTTCCATGCAGGGGCGCGTCGAAGCCGGAGTCACCCGGGCTCAAAGCCTCGCCTGGATGGCCGAGGCCTTGGAGCAACTGGGCCCGCGGGCGCATGTCTACGGAGTTCCCCTATTGCTGGAGCCCCTGAACCGATACGAGACCAACCTGTTCAACACGGTAGACGATACGGTCTCCTACCTCAGCTCCCTGCGCACTCGCAACGTGAAGCTGTTGTGCGACTGCTTCCATATGAACATCGAGGAAGTGTCGATTGCCGACTCCCTCCGCCGGGCGGGTTCCTCGGTGGGCCATGTCCATCTGGCCGACAGTAACCGTCAGGCAGCCGGGCTTGGCCATACCGATTTTGGGGCGGTGGCCCAAGCCCTCCAAGACATTGGCTACGCGGGCTATCTCTCCGCTGAAGTGCTCCCGCTTCCTGACTCCATCGCCGCGGCACGCCAGACCATCGCCGCGATCCGACAGCTCAATCAGGCGATTCCTAGCCAGTAGGTGGTTCATCCCGGGTGGGCCCCCATGCTTGGTATGGTTTAACCACACCGCACGCACGACCATGACCGAGACCCCTTCCCCCTCCCGTCCCTGGTTCAATCCCTGGTACGGAGTAGCCTGGGCAGCCTATGTCGTCTCCATGTTCATGCCCGCCATACCGGACGCGGACGGATGGGACTGCGCCAAGGCTTCACTCCAAATGCTGGTAGAAGCCTGGAAGGGAGACCAGGATCAACTCCTCTACGGTTCTTACACGATTCCCAACGTGTTTATGGTGCTGTCGCCCCTGCTCTTCTCCCTGTTTCGATCCCGCGCTTCCAACGTGCTTTGGCTGGCTTGTGCGACCGGCTTCAGTGTGCACGTCTCTTCCTTCCTGATCCTTTGCGGCGCTGAGGAGGGTTGGCCGAAAAGTGGCTATTTCTTGTGGCTAACTTCATTCGTCTGTCTCGCGGTCGGCACTTTCAAACTTCGACGGCGCAATCTCGAACTGGAAGGCGTGGAAGCCTTGGGAGCGGGGACATTTTTCCCACGGACCACGCGGACCACACGGATCTGAGGAGAGACCGCAACCCCGACCGCGGGTGCGGGGCGAGTGGCCGAGCCGACTGAAGTTGCTCTTCTGCTCAATTACCTCCGACTCCGTGTGTTCTGTGTGTTCCGTGGGTAAAACTCTTCCTGGGAGGTTGTCGCGGCCTTCCTTCCGAGCCTGGTAGGAGCCGCTTGAGAAGAGCAGTTCCAGAGAAACCTAAGACGGAAGTTTTAACCACGGATTTCTCGGATGACTCGGATGGAAGAGAAGAAGGGGGTTTCACTTCCGATCCCGTCAGGATCCTTAATCCGTGGAATCAGCGAAATCCGTGGTTCATCAGTTGTTCTTCCTCTCTGCGCTCTTCCCGTCTCTGCGGTGTAGGTCCGCTCGGGCCTGGTTTCGGGTTGAGGGGACCGTTCGTTGGCAGTCCTTGGTACCGCCCGCATGGTTTATGACCTGGGTAACGACGCTCGCCCCCCACAGAAACCCAAACTTTCCCATTAACACAAGCCTCGCTTCGACCTAGAATAAGGGACACAAGCTCACGTGAGCGTGAACCAATGCGCATGAGTCCCCTATTTTTCAGATTTGGCGGCGAGCTCGTCCAGCCGGCCCGGGCGGGCGGGCGAATGCTCTCGTTCTGGCTGTACCTGTGTCTGGGCCTGGTCTGTGCCCGGCTCCAGGCGGCGTCCAGCACGCCGGTGGATTTCGCGAAGGAGATCCGACCGATTCTTTCCGACAACTGCTTCACTTGCCACGGACCGGACAAGGACCAGCGCAAAGCCAATCTTCGACTCGACACCAAGGAGGATGCCTTCAAGAAGAGCAAGTCGGGCGCCTACGCCATCGTCCCGGGAAAACCCGAGGAGAGCCTGCTGCTCAAACTAGTCTCCTTGCCCGCCCACGATGACGATCGCATGCCACCCGAGAAAACGGGAAAGAGCCTCTCCGCCACTCAGATCGAGACGCTGCGAAACTGGATCGTTCAAGGAGCCCCCTGGTCTGATCATTGGGCGTACGTTGTTCCGTCCCGACCTGCCCTCCCCCGAGTGAAACAGGAATCCTGGGTACGAAACGAAGTTGATCGATTCGTCCTGGCGGAGCTCGAATCGGCCGGACTCGAACCGAATCCCGAAGCCGATCGCTACACACTGGCACGTCGACTCGCGCTCGATCTCACCGGACTCCCTCCCACGCCCGACGACGTCGATGCGTTTGTGCGGGACGAAAGTCCCTTGGCGCTGCAGAAATGGGTCAACCGGCTCCTGGAGTCCCCTCACTTCGGTGAGCGTCTGGCGCTAGCCTGGTTGGACCAAGCCCGCTACGCCGACAGCAGCGGCTATCACTTCGACGGCTTTCGGCAAATGCATCTTTGGCGTGATTGGGTGATCCAAGCGTTCAACGACAACAAGCCCTTTGACCAATTCACCATCGAACAGCTGGCGGGGGACCTCCTTCCCAACGCCACCATCGACCAAAAGATCGCCACCGGCTTCCACCGCAACGTCATGACCACCGACGAGGGGGGCGTAGATCCGGAGGAATACATGGCGAAGTATTGCGTGGACCGCGTGAGCACGACCGCACAGGTCTGGCTGGGAACTACCATGGGCTGCGCCGAGTGCCATGACCACAAATACGATCCCATCTCGACGAAGGAATTTTATCAGATGTACTCCTTCTTCCACAGCGTTCCGGAGCGCGGACTCGATGGAACACGCACCCGCAACCCTGCGCCGGTGCTTAAGGTTCCCTCGCAGGAACAAGGGGCCCGGCTGGTCAGCTTCCTCGACTCCATTCCCGCGGCCGAAAAAAAACTCGCCGAGCGCGAAGCCGACCTGCCCAAGGCCCAGCAACGCTGGGAGGAGCAGGTGCGATCCGCCGCCCCCATCCCCGTCGACATCCCCGGCCTGTCCGCCCGACTTCCCCTCGATGGAGCCGATCTGCTTCAACAATCGCTCCCGGGCTCCGGCGCAACCGCTCCGCTCTTGCGGGGTGAGGCACCGGCCTTTGAACCCGGCTGCCAAGGATCCGCCCTGCGCCTCAACGGCTCCACCAACCAATACCTCGAGATCACCTCGGCCCCGGCCATCGAGTCCACCAACGCCTTCAGCTACGGGGCGTGGATCCGATCCGAGGGACGAAGCGGAGCCATTCTGAGCAAAATGGAGCCGGCTCCGACCTACCGTGGCTTCGACCTGCTGCTGTCCGAAGGCAAGCTGGAGGTGCACTTGGTCAATGCGTTCCCGGAAAACGCCCTGAAGGTGAGCACCAAGGAAACGATCTCCACCAACGCCTGGCATCATGTGTTGGTCACCTACGACGGCTCGCGAAAGGCCGCCGGTGTGAAAATCTATGTGGATGGTTCGGTTCGCAGCGTGGATGTCCCTCACGACAAGCTCTCGGACTCCATCGCCACCACTACACCGCTGCTCATCGGCACGCGTGTGGGAGCCTTTGCATTTCGGGGCTCCTTGGACGAGGTCCGGTTCTATGATCGCGTCCTCCCGCCGGATCAGGTGAAATCGCTCGTCCATGAAGTGCACCTTGCCTGGGCTCGGATTCCCCAGGAACAGCGCACGGCTGAGCAACGACTGGGGCTCCAGACGGCTTTCCGCGAAACCCATGCCCAGGAGTTCATCGCCGCGGACCAGCGGCTTAAACGCCTTCGCGCTGACAAGGACGCCCTGCTCAGTCAGATACCGGATACCATGGTGATGGCCGAACTCGAGAAGCCACGCGACACGTTTGTGCTGGTTCGAGGGAACTTTCAAAGCAAGGGCGAACAGGTTCATCCAGCCACCCCTGCCTGCTGGCCTCCCCTCCCCACAGATCAGCCCACCAACCGGCTTGCCCTCGCCCGCTGGATCGTCTCCACCAACAACCCGTTGACCGCGCGCGTCACCGTCAACCGATACTGGGCGATGCTCTTCGGCACCGGACTGGTGAAGACCAGCAACGATTTTGGATCGCAGGGGGATCGTCCCAGCCATCCCGAGTTACTAGACTGGCTGGCCTCCGAGTTCATGCAGCCCACGCACCGTGAACCCGCATCGCTCCGCATCCCCACGCCGCAGCCGTGGGATATCAAGCACATGATCCGGCTCCTGGTCACCAGCGCTGCGTATCGCCAATCCGCAACGGTGTCCGCGAGCAAGCTGGAGAAAGATCCCTACAACCGCCGGATCAGCCGAGGCCCGCGTCACCGGCTGGAGGCGGAACTGATCCGCGACAATGCCCTGGCCATCAGTGGCCTCCTGAACCCGACCATCGGGGGCCCCAGCATCAAGCCGTATCAGCCGCCCGGTATCTGGAGCGGAACCGATCACACTTACGAGCAGAGCAAGGGTGCGGATCTCTATCGGCGGGGAATGTATGTCTTTTGGAAGCGGGCGGCGCATTACCCCAGCTTCCAGACCTTCGACGCTCCGAGCCGCGAGACTTGCACCATGATCCGGCCTCGGACGAGCACTCCGTTGCAGTCGCTGGTCGTGATGAACGACCCGGTATACGTCGAAGCTTCCCGAGCGCTGGCCGCCCGGGTCATGATCGAGGCAGGTGCTGACGTTCAGGAACAGATCAAACGGGCTTTCCGACTGACCTTGGCCCGGCCGGCGCTTCCTGAAGAACTGGCGGCGCTCAGCCAGGCTTATCAGGTTCAGCGTGAAACGTTTCTCCGTGAACCCCAAGCGGCCACCGAGCTTCTGTCGGTCGGCGAATCTCCCCGCCCAGCCGAGCTCAACCCGATCGACTTGGCCGCGCTCACCGGCGTAGCCAACGTGCTGCTCAATCTGAACGAAACCCTGACGCGATAATTACCGCCTTGTGCCATGAACTGCATCACCGATCTCCATCCCGCGGTCTCTCGCCGAGCGTTTCTCGCCCGCAGCTCGACCGGTATCGGCTCGCTCGCTTTGGCGTCGCTGCTGGCCAACCGCGCCTCCGCAGCGAGTTCCGCCACCCCCAAGGGCACCGGAGCTATCCTGCCCAGCGGTCACCTCGCTCCTAAAGCCAAGCGCGTCATCTATCTTTTCATGTCGGGGGCACCGTCCCACATCGACCTGTTCGACCATAAGCCAAAGCTTCAAGAACTAACCAATACGGAGCTGCCGCCTTCGATTCGCATGGGACAGCGGATCACCGGCATGACGAGCGGGCAAAAACAGCTGCTGTGTGTGGGCTCGCCCTTTGCGTTCCAGCGCCATGGTCGCAGCGGGATGGAATTCAGTGAACTGCTGCCCCACACCGCCGGCATCGCCGATGAACTCTGCATGATCCGCTCGATGTTTACCGAGCCGATCAACCACGATCCCGCCGTCACCTACCTCACCACCGGACACCAGCAGCCCGGCCGTCCGGTAATGGGATCGTGGGTGACCTACGGATTGGGCAGCGAGAACGCCAACCTGCCCGGTTTTGTGGTATTGCTCAGCGGCGGAGGCGGACAGCCCCTCCAGGCGCGCTACTGGGGGAATGGGTTCCTGCCCGGGAACTATCAAGGCGTTCAGTTCCGGGGTTCGGGCGATCCCGTTCTTTACCTGAGCAATCCCAAAGGCATCAGCGATGCTTCCCGACGGCAGCTCATCGACACGATGCAGACGCTCAACCGCCGGCAGCTCGGCTTGCTCGGAGATCCGGACATCGCGACCCACATCGAGAACTATGAGCTGGCTTATCGGATGCAGACCAGCGTCCCGGAGCTGATGGACATTTCCAAGGAGCCCAAGCATGTGCTCGACTCCTACGGCGCCGAGCCCGGCAAATCATCGTTTGCCAACAACTGCCTGCTGGCCCGGCGGCTGGCCGAGCGGGGGGTCCGATTCATTCAGCTCTGCCATCGGGACTGGGATCATCACGGGAACCTGCCCACGGAGATCCGGAAGCAGGCCAAGAATACCGATCAGGCCAGCGCCGCCTTGGTTCGGGACCTGAAGCAACGCGGCCTGCTCGAAGACACGCTGGTGATTTGGGGAGGAGAATTCGGCCGGACTTCCTACAGCCAGGGAGAGATCAAAAAGGACAGCTTCGGGCGCGACCACCATCCCCGCTGCTTCTCCCTCTGGATGGCCGGCGGCGGGATCAAGCCCGGCATCACGTACGGGGCCACCGACGACTTCGGCTACAACATCACCGACAAGCCCGTTCATGTGCACGATTTCCACGCCACCATCATGCACCTGCTCGGCGTGGATCACCTCAAGCTCACGTATCGTTTCGAAGGGCGCGACTATCGACTCACCGACATCGCTGGAGAACTCGTTCCCGGAATTCTGGCGTGAGCAGCGTTGACGGTCCCGCTCCCAGGCACTCCGAAGCCTCGCCCTCCAACCCAAGGCTCAAGCTGCTCTTCGTGTGCAGTCGAAACCGAAAGCGAAGCCTTACGGCGGAAGAGATCTATCGCGGTTCAGCGCGCTACGATGTTCGATCGGCCGGAACGCAACCCGAGGCGCGTGTCCGACTTACCGCCGGTCTCATCGGCTGGGCCGATGTCATCTTCTTCATGGAGAAATCCCATTTGAACCGGGCCGCAGAACGGTTCAGTGAGGAGCTAAATCAGAAGTCCTGCCACGTGCTCAACCTTACCGACGATTACGAATTCATGGATCCCGAATTGATCGACGCTTTGGAAATCGCGGTGGCCACGCTGGAGGAATGGTAGGTTACCCTTCCCAATCCGTGTCATCCGCGATATCCGTGGTTCATTCGGCGTATTCCAGGCTAGCCCGTGCCTGGTAACCCTTGGCTATAAGCGTTATCCCGTTGAAATAACAGCCCGCAGCCCAGATTTCTTGTTCACAAGTAGTCTAGACCCAACACCCGATTCTAGAACAAATCATACCCTCTACTTCACCACTCATGATGGCTTCACGAAACGCATCAGAAACGAGGATCCTGGTCTGATGCTCACGGCACCTGATTAGATGTGCGCCATCGGGCCACTCCGAACGTCGGATCTGCCACTGACCGTCAGCAGTCGCGTTCGGCCGCTTTCGGGCACCTTCGCCACAGGTTGTGCATAGCGTGATCGTGAGGTCCTCAAGCGTTTGGTCTGAAAAAACACTCACGCCAGGGATCTCGACTGAGTAGTGAGTTGTCGATAGTTTGCCTCGAACAGAAAGCTGCGCCTTAGCCGCAGTAAGATTGATGCCTCGTTTCGCCAAGACCTCCAATACGCGCTCATGAAACAAAACACCTGTACCGAGCGTCGCGGCTATGTCGGAAGGCTTCACATTGCAACTCCCACTGTAGGGACCATATTTCGCTCCCGGAACGATTGCCAGCGGTCTACCTAATCGCGCCTGCAGAATGGACTTGAACGAGATCCATTCAGACGGCTGGAGGCCGCCTCTTGTATCCCGCACGATTACCGTTTTCAGAATATCTCCAGTTCGTGCCGAATTGCGAGCGGGCAACTGCTTATGGCTCGATAAACATACGGCTCGTTCCTCAGGAGTTAGTAGCAGTGTTGGAAACTCACACGCCCAAAACGATTGGACTTGTTTGCAGGAGGGACAGGCGAGGAGAGGAAGCAGCCCAGTACACTCTCCATCGATATTTACCGGTCGTCTCGTCGGATCGCGAGATAAGATGTAACAGTCAGATGCCATATAAGAACGCAGAGATCAGCCCCTAATCCCCCGTCCTCTTAAGCAGCGCCGCACAGTTTCCTCAGGATGTCGGCCAAGCCCGCCTTGTTCATCCGACGTTCTGCAATGGCGATCATCGCTCGCTCATCGGCTGAGCTTCTGCATCAGTTCGGCATGGCGGTCGAACACACGCTTGCTCGACTCCTCGAATGTCTCCGACTTCATCGTGCGCACGGCTTGCACAGTCTTCACCTCTTCAAGGAAACCGATGACTTTGGCTTGCTCCTCCGGGGGAAGCGCTTTGATTTGTTCGATGATGACGCGTGCTGTCATACTTATTAGTATACCCCCTTGCCCACGTAAACGGAAGCGGGTTCTGCGGAAGATTCCTTGGCCGTGGGATGGTAGCGGACATCACCCGCTTGGATTTGCCCCGACCGCTCCTTTAGCCGCAAGAAACGAAAGATGACGAAAAAATTGCCAAACCCAGGAAGTTACTCGCTCTGCCGCCGTCCGCATCTTTCGTCTTTTTTCGTTCTTTGCGGCTAATGCGGGAGTTCCCTGTGGGCTACGGAGTGCGGGTGGCGTGGCCTTATCCTTACCTCCAGAAGCGGGGATGGACAGGTTGTCGGAGATCCTTATGTCTTCGGGTGAGTTCCTGAATCCGCGGCCGAGAACCCGCAGGGTTCAAAGAGATTAGCCGGGGCGTGGAGCGCAGCGACACCCCCGGTCTGCCGCCCCCCCTATTCACCACCACCCTGAAAGGCGTGCCACCCGTCGGCCATTGGACTGACGAACTCATTAGGTTCCTTGAGTCGGTTGACGCAGGCCTCTGAAGCCAGTGGCATCGCTGCGCGATGCTCCGTAGTTTTAACAATTCCGGGGGTGCAAGCACCCCCGGCTAAATCTCTTTGAACCCTGCGGGTTCGGGCCCGGGCGTCAAAGTGAGAAACGCCGGCGTTGCCCCGCTTCTCTACTCCCCATTTTTGGAGGTAAAGATGAGTGGCGTGGCCTCATCTTTACCTTCACGGTATACATAGATCAAAGCCCGATCCCCCACACCACGCTAGGGCGACACCACCCGATACAACCAGCCAGGCCCCGTGGAAGAGGTCGGCGCGACAGACATGTCCCGTCGGTCGGAGATACTGACAAAGCGCGTCACTTCCTCCCAGGAACCTCCGGCTTGGACGGAACGACGGTGGATGGAATAAGTCCGCTCAGGCTGGAGTTGATCGATCACGGCGTGAAAGGTGCCGTCCGAGGATGCAATGCGGGTTTCCGCAAATCGGGGCGGGATGGCAGCACCGCCCGGGACATTCGCAGTTTCGCCAAGCAGGGCGAGGATTTGAGCGTCGCTCACCTGAGCGGGGTTGGAGAAATCACGACCGACGAGGTTTCCCGGCACCCCGATGCGATGGAACCGGACATACTCGAACTCCGCTCGCAGGTCCGGATTCTGCCCGACGATCACGTGGGAATTGTGATTTCGCTCCTGTCCAAACGGGTAGACTGCCTGCACCCCGCTCCAGTGCGTATACACGGTCAGACCGGCCTGGAGTGAGTTCGGAAAGTCCGGCCGGCTATAACGGCGATGCACGCGCCACGCGCCCCCGACCGGGCGGACCAAAGTCAGCACACTGGAGCCGATCCGGGCCAACTGAATCGCAGCATCGGGAACTCCCGGTGAGATATTCAGGACGCTCACACTGTCACGGGTGGTCTTCACCTCAAATTGGTACGAGCCAGGACTATCCGCGGAACCCAGCGAGAGGAAGACGTAGTTTTCCCGGCCCGGTCCCCATCCGATGGGTCCATCCGTCAGCCCTGTTGGAATTCGCAGCATGAGCCCCGCTAGCGAGAAATCCCGGCCCGGGGCGGCGGTATTTTGACGGTTGCGGGGATGCACCAGGGTAGTGATCGCGAAGTCGCCGGACACCAACTTGAAGCTGAGTTCCCCGCGATAATCCTGATACCACGTGCTGGTTCGTGGAACCATGAGCATCCGGCCCGGCACCGCGGTGTTCACATTCTGGATTTCTAATTGGTCGGCGTTCCAACCCTCAGTCTGAAAAACTCGGTGCCAATTTGTCAGCGAATCCGCCCGGTCGAACTCGTCGCTGAGTTCGATGAGGCTATCAGCCCCAGCGGACGCGCGGAGCAGCCAGAGAACGCCGGAAGTCAGAGCCAATTTTCGAATCGCGTCCCGCCGAAGACAGAACCCGAGAACTCCAGTTCCAGACTCGCTAGACCGGTCACACGCACCCATGGTTGTCAAATTAGAACACGACCCAGGTCGGTGCAAGGGAAACCTGGGCAACAACTATCCGTCGATCGCGATATGAGGATAGAACACTTCCACACCCCCTGCATCCGTCCGCTTCTTTCGTCTCTTTTCGTTCTTTGCGGCTAATGCGGCGGGAGTGGATGCTATGGAGCGCGGGTGGCAAGCCACCGCTTTTCCTTCACGCAACGCTCCTCTACTACGGGTTCTTCCTGCACTGCAAGTCCACCTCCATGGAGCCGTTATCGGAACTGAGAGACTTGACCCTAAGACTTTACTCGGAGCAATCGCCGCACGGGGAGAGGTGCTCCGTTTGACGCCCCCTCACCTAAGGCCTTGGAAAAGGAACAACAACAGTCGGCATGACAAAATTCGTTCCGGTCTTCGCGAGGAACAATTCCTGAAAGTGAGTAAAACCGTACGGAGGCGTTTTCTTCTCCACCCCACACGAGGGGAAACGGAACACCACCACCACATTCGTCACCTCCCCCACCAATTCGGTTTCGATCCGAAGTTCTAGATTGCCGAAACGAGTAACGCTACGCAGATTGCCGTCTGCACCCACCACATTTGTAAACTCACGGTTGTATAAAGTGCCTGGATACCTCCAGTCCCTGAGGTCTGCAAGAGCAAGCGTATGCCCTAATGGTACCCGGAAAGGGATGTGATCGTTCATCCCCTCAGCATGGAAAGCATACGCCATAAAGTGGAGAAAACGCTCGGCATCCGCACGTTTCCTGGACTCGGAATAGGCCACGAACATGCCAAAACAGAGAGCGATGATCACCGCCAAAAGGGTGAGCGAGCTGAGTCTGGAGACAGAGGTTGACATGATCAGTCGTTCACCAGCGTATCAATAGCTTACCACTTCACGGCGACACCTGTGCCAATATGGATGCCACTATTCTGTTGAATACAATGAACCGTTACGCAGCAGGGGTTCCTCGCAAGAATCCCGTAGACTGCCTCAGCCAGAGCCTCACACCTAAATTTGATCCTGACAGGTCTTTCCGTGTTACGCCAACCTCGGTATTGGCGGCCACTTCGATTCCCCACCAACCGCAGTTTGCGTCCATCCGACTGGCTGGATGAGCATAAAGCGTCCTGAACCTTTACCACGCTGCCAGCACCTCGGGGGGAGCTTGCTCCACGAGACGGCTGAAATATTCGGGGATGGGACAGGAAGTCAGCCTGCCATCCGGCAGCTTGGTGACACATACCACGACCACGTTCCCCCGCGCGGCCACCAACGTTTGACCGCCTTCGGTCTTCAAAATCTTGAACCGATAGCTTACCGAGCGCGTCCGACGTTCTTCAACCACCATGCGGATCTCCACTTCCTCCTCAAAAAAAAGCGGCCGCTCATAGTCGCACTCCGCATGCACGCGAGGCCAACCGTGGCCCGACTCTTTCATCACGACGGAAAAACCCAGCGAGCGATAGAACGCCGCCTCCGCGGACTCCATGAAACGAAAGAAGTTCGAGAAGTGCATAATTCCCGCCATGTCGGTTTCGCTAAATTCCACCCGACGGCGTGTGCTGAATTCATAAGCCATGGCGGTAGTGGACCAAGACAAGGCCAATCAGGGGAAGCAATTTGTTGAGCGAGGGCGGGCGAGCCTACGTTCGACCTGGATGTAGGGCCCTCGACGGGGGCGCGTCCGGTCCATTCCACAGCCTCGGGCTCGTCAGGGCTCGAGTGGAATCTCGCCCTACCAGCTGGGGCGAGCCGGGGTTAGTCCTGACGAGGCGGGCTGAGTCGTCCATAGCGACGGATCTCCGGCCAGATCCAAGCAATGGCGATCACCACCAAGATGGTCCCTGCTCCTCCCGACACCGCAGCGAACACCGGTCCGAAATGATGAGCGACGAAGCCAGATTCAAATCCACCTAACTCGTTGGAAGTCCCAATGAACAGGCTGTTCACCGCACTCACCCGCCCACGCTTTTCGTCTGGCGTCAGCATCTGCACCAGCGTGTGCCTGATGATCACGCTGACATTGTCGGCCAGACCGCACACGAAGAGCGCCAGCCAGGCCAACCAAAGCGTCTTCGAGAACCCGAACACGATGGTCGCCGCGCCGTAGATCGCGACCGACCAGAGCAGCGCGCGCCCCGCCCGCTCCATGGGCGCTCGATGAGCCATGACAAGTGAGGAAACGAGGGACCCCAACGGCAGTGCCGCCTGAAGATACCCCAATCCCGAGGGTCCGGCTCGCAGGATGTCCTTGGCATAAATCGGCAACAAAGCCGTCGCGCCACCCAACAGCACGGCAAATAAATCCAAGGTGATCGTGCCCAGAATGATTCGACTGCCCCAGACAAACTGAAATCCCGTCACCAGGCTTTTCAAGGTCATCGGCTGCCGCGGAGTGGGAGTTTCGCGACAGTGGACCAGATTCACCAGCACCAGACACACCAGGGTTGCGCCCACGTTAAAGGTGTAGATATCCGCCGCTCGATGGCTCCAGGCGAGCCACGCTCCCGCGATGGCAGGGCCAGCCACGCTCGACAAATGAAAGCTCCCGGTGCTCCAGGCAACGGCCCGGGGAAAATCCACCGGCCCCACCAATTGCGGCAGGAAGGAGGCGCTGGCCGGCCAGAAAAAGGTTCGAGCCGTCCCGGCCACGAAAAGGAATACGTACATCCAAAAGACCGGAGCATCGAAGGCCGACACAAAGGACAGTCCCAAACTGCTGACCATATGCACCCCAGTCATCCATACCATGATGCGCTTTCGAGGATGATGGTCCGCCCAATGCCCGGCCGGCAGGGTGAACAAGAACATCGGGAGGATCTGAGCCAGCCCCACGAACCCAAGGGCCAAGGCGGATCCGGTCCGCTCGTAAAGTTCCCACCCCACGGCCACCGTCAGCATTTGGTTGCCGACCGAAGCGATAAAGCGGCCGATCAGGTACAGCAAATAGTTGCGATTGCGAAGAATCGCATAGGGCCCATCCGTTCGGTCCGCGGCACTCACGTTGGAAAAGGAGGAGGGATCGAGGGTTCAACTAAAGACGGGGCACACGGATCCTCCGGTCAACTGAACCGATGCCGAAGACGCCAGGACAGTGCACGCCGGCCTGGTGGGGGATTCCTGGGAGGAACAAAAGACTGTCTGCATCGACCCATCATCCGAGCGGCAAGACCGGTCAACAAGCCCGAAAGCGATGCGATTTCGGCTTTGCAAACTGGGGAAGCCCTAGGCCACTCTATGCCCAGTTGCTCGGATCATGGACTGTACTGAGAAACAACCCGGCTTACTCCCGTCAGAGCGCCGACTTTTACTTCCGCACCGAACGGACGCGAGATGAGCCCCACGTCTTCATGGCGGGGGTTGATCGGCACCGGGGCGGCCCTGCTCGTTGTACTCTTGGCATGTTCACCCCAGCTACGCAGCGCTCCGACACCTGCCGCTCCGTCGGTGGCCGAGGATAAAATAGTCCCGCTCACAGAAGTTCGTCAGATTCGGCTGCTGCCTCTTCATCCGTTCTCGAAACCTCAGGAGGTGCGATTGGTGGGAGTGATCACCTATCATGACCCCTCGCAAAATTTGACCTTCCTTCAGGATGCAACGGGAGGGATCCAGCTCTACCCGAGCCCACGCGATCCGGGAATCCAGCCCGGGGGCAAGCTTCAGATTGAGGGACAGCTCATCACCTCCGGTATCCGGCGAGTGGTCAACACTCGACGCGTGAGCCTGCTCGGCACCGATGTGCTGCCCCGCTCTACTTCGACGCCGCACTACCGGGCGATTTCAGGAACCATGGACTCGCAATGGACCGAAACCATCGGGGTCGTCCGGCAGGTGACCGTCGCGACCAATCAACTCAAGCTCCGGGTCGCCATCCGTGGCGGGGAGTTGATCGCGATCGTGGACCGTCCGGCGGCCTGGCAGCGCGAGATAAACGTCGACATCAAGTTAAGCCTCACCGGAGTGGCTCAGGTTTACTCGGAAGCCCCACGCACGCCCGAACGGCTGCGCCTGCTGATTGCCGATGGAAACCAGATCACCCTGGTGGCCCCGCCCGGAGACGCGCCCTTCAACCTGCCGATCCGCGCGATCACCAATTTGTTGGTCAACGCCGATACCACCATGGAGCCGTTCAACCGGCAGCATTTTCTCGGGACCGTAACCGCCATCTTCCCCGGGAAGGCGGTCTATCTCCACGACAAGCCCGGTAGCATTCGTATCGCCCACACCGGAGAAACGCCGTTTGCTGTGGGCGATGTCCTCCAAGTGGTAGCCTACCCCCAGTTTACTGACCAGACCTTGGAACTGGCCGATGCCCTTTTCCAAAACACCGGCGAACACCAACCAATCGAGCCTTCGAAGATCAGCGCCTCACAAGCTGCACGGAGATCGCGAAGCGGCGAACTCGTTCGCGTGACGGGCCGGATTGCCGGATCAGCGTACCAGGACAACGAGGCGATCGTCTGGCTGCAAGCCGATCAGTTTGTGTTTGGAGGCATCATCCCCAACCCCGGCCCACCCGAATCGCTGCCGTTTAAAAAGAAGAACATGGTGGAGCTCATCGGAATCTGTTCCAGCCTCACCCCCGAATCCAGCCAGGGCCAGTCCTTTCAAATCCTGCTGCGGGGACCAGAGGACTTTCAAGTGTTGGAGGTCGCACCCTGGTGGACACACCGGAATACCGCCGGGGTGCTCGGGTTCATGGGACTGGTCACCCTCATGACCGCCACGTGGGTAGTCACTCTACGCAGACAGCTCGGACGTCAGACGGAGCGAATTCGCCAGAGCGAAGAACATCTACGCTTCGCTATCGAAGCCGCCGACATGGGCACGTGGGAGTATCTTCCCCAGAAGCGGGAATTCTATTGGCGCGACGCTCAGCCAGCGAAGCGGTTTCCGCGCGCGAAGGGCAGCGGAACCCTCGAAACACTCTTTGCACAGATCCATCCCTTGGATCGTGAACTGGTTGAGAAAACCATCGAACAGGTCGGACTGGTTGGAAAAACGTTCCAGCTGGAGTACCGAGTCAGCACCGCGAACGGAACCCAGGAGTGGCGGTTCATGCAGGGCCACGGATTCCGCGACGCCTATGGCCGCGTTACCCGCGTCATCGGGGTCATCCAAGATGTCACCCACCGCAAGGAGGCCGAAAGTGCGCTGCGCGAGCGCGAGGAGATCTATCGCGCCATGTTTGAGAAAAACCGGGCGGTCAAGTTGCTGCTTGAGCCGGAGAGCGGCCAAATCGTCGACGCCAATCCTGCAGCGGCAGATTTCTACGGCTACTCTCTGGAGGAGCTTAAGTCGAAACGAATCCAAGACCTCACGCCGCTGTCTGAAAACCGGATGCTCGATCTGTTGCGCCAGGCTCAGAATGGCGACAACGATCTCTTTCACCTGTCCCAATGCCTTTTTAACGGCTCACGCCGCGAAGTGGAAATCTACGCGGGCTCCCTGAACGTCGGCGGTCGCTCGCTCCTCTTTTGCATCGTGCTCGATGTGAGCGAACAGGTACGGGCGACCGAAGCAATGAGGCGGCTGAACGAAGCGCTGGAAAGCCGCGTGCAAGACCGAACCGAGGAGCTTCAACAACGGGTGGCGGAGGTCGAAGATCTGAACGCGAACATGATCGTGCTTCTGGAAGACCTGAAGTCAGCCCATCTGGAAGCGGCGAATGCGGCCCGGCAAACGGAGGCGGCCAACCGCCAACTCCAAACTACCAACCAAGAGCTGGAGGCGTTTTCCTATTCCGTTTCCCATGACCTCCGCGCGCCGTTGCGACACATCGCGGGCTATGTGAGCATCCTCATGGAAGGCCACTCCCAACAGTTGGACAAGGAGGGGCGTCGCTATCTCCAAACCATTGAAAAAGCCGCCAAGAGGATGGGACAGCTCATCGACGACTTGCTGGCGTTCTCGCGCATTGGCCGGGCTCAACTTTCCGTCCGCCGGTTCGCCTTGAATGATGTGGTCCAGGAGGTCATCCGCGAACTCACCCCTGAACTGGCGGAGCGCTCGGTGGAGTGGCGAATCCAAACCCTCCCGGTGGTGGATGGTGATCCGTCGCTGATCCGGCAGGTCCTCTACAACTTGATCGACAACGCCCTCAAGTACAGCCGGCCGCGCAAAACCGCCGTCATCGAAATCGGCCTCCTTTCCAACTCCGAGACGGCTGCCGACCACACCTTGTTCGTGAAAGACAACGGGGTCGGATTCGACATGAACTACAGCGGCAAGCTCTTCGGCGTGTTCCAGCGGCTCCATACCACCTCGCAGTTTGAAGGCACCGGAATCGGTCTGGCTAACGTCAGACGAATCATCCTCCGCCATGGCGGGCGCACCTGGGCCGAGGCGCAGCCGGAGGCAGGCGCCTGCTTCTTCTTCACCCTGCCGAAAGTGGCCCGCCCTGAGTCGACGGAAGCAGACCACGAGGTTCAAACTCTCGAGGAATGAACGGGCGATCAGCCCGCTGGGTCGACCGTGGATCGGATCTCGCCTTCGTGGAGTTTGGTCACCACGGAATCCCCCGCCCTCACCGCATGCGCCGAGCGTAGCACCTCCCCCGTGGCCGCGTTCAAAGTGATCGAGTAGCCGCGCTCCAGCACCTTCAGCGGCGACAACATCCGGATCTGGTCTAGCAAGGATTCAAAGCGGAGTTTGTCCTCCGAATAGCGCGCTCGCGCCGCGAGCTGAACTCGACGCCGCAAGTCGGCTAACTGCAATTTGCGCTCCGTCAGCTGTCGGGAAGGTCGCAGCCGGCTCAGCCGTCCGGCCACCGTCTGCCAAAGCTGTTCGCGGGAGCGCAACTGTGTTCGGCCCGCGCGATGCAGCGACTCCCGCAGGTCGTCCAGGTATTGAGACTGCTCCTCCACCCACCGGCGCGGCGCCACCCGGCTCAGGCGCTGGCAGAGGACCAGGAATCGCTCCTGTTCCAGCGCTGCCCGACGGCGCATGAGACGAGCCATGCGGTCAAAAATCGCAGCCAGAAACTGGCGGCTGGAGAAAGCTCCTTCGGTGATCAATTCGGCGGCAGCCGTCGGAGTCGCCGCTCGCAGATCTGCCACCCAGTCGCTGATGGTCACATCAATCTCGTGGCCCACCGCCGATACCACGGGGAGCGCCGAAGCGTGGATGGCACGGGCCAGAATCTCCTCATTGAACGCCCATAGATCCTCCAGGCTCCCACCACCCCGGGTCACCAGGATCAAGTCCAGGTGACGCTCTCCCGAGTCATGAAGCCGGTTCAGCTGGTCGATCGCCGACGCGATCTCCGCTGCCGCCCCCTGCCCCTGAACTCGACAAGGGGCGAGCACGATCTCGAGGCTGGGCTGCCGTCGCTGGATCACGTGCAGGACATCCTTGATCGCCGCGCCGGTGGGCGACGTGGCAATGCCGATGCACCGCGGATACTTGGGCACGGGACGTTTGCGTTCCGACGCGAACAAACCCTCCGCCAGGAGTTTTTTCTTGAGCTGCTCAAACGCCAACTGAAGAGCGCCCACACCCTGCAGTTCCACCGTCATCACCCGCAGCTGATACTGCCCCCGCGGTTCGTACACCGTGAGCTCGCCACCCAGAATCAGCTTTTGTCCGTCCTGAACATGCTGTCGAGCCGCGCTCGCCTCACCGCGAAACAGCACACAGCTGACCTGGGCTCCCATGTCCTTCAATGTAAAGTAGAGATGCCCCGAGCTCTGGGCGCGCAGATTCGTGACCTCACCCGTGACCCACACTCTGCCCACCTGGGACTCCAACAGCCGCTTGACCGTCGTGGTGAGCTGAGACACCGTCCATACCTGGCGCAGGTCCGCCGCCGAGAACAATTCCCCGAACTCACCCTGCGCTGGCTTTTTTCGCAACATGGCGGCGTTCGCTCAGAGATGCTCACCCAGGGGTTCGGAAACCCGGACGATGGATCGAGCCTTTCCCGTTTCCTCATCCACGTCGACCACCGCCCCGTGCAAACGGACATCGCCTTTGGCCACCGTAAACCGCTGCGGGGTTTGATGCTGGAAACGCTTGATGATCGGCTCGATGTCCCGCCCCAGAATCGAAGCGTAGGGGCCGGTGAACCCGGCATCGCAAAGAAACGCGGTTCCACCGGGGAAGACCTGCTCGTCGGCCGTTTGCACGTGGGTGTGCGTCCCGATGACCGCGCTCACTTTGCCGTCCAACATCCGGCCCATGGCGATCTTCTCCGAAGTGGCCTCGGCATGAAAATCGACCAGGATGATTTTGGTGTGCTGTTTGAGCCGGCTGACCTCGGCCTCGGCAATGCGAAACGGGTTCTCAAGCGCGGCCATGAAGGTCCTTCCCTGCAAGTTGATCACCCCGACTGGCGGCAGGCCATCGACTTCAAAAACACCGCTTCCAAAACCGAGCACGCCCGGTGGATAGTTGGCGGGGCGCAGGAAGCGCGCTTCAGTCTCCAGCAACTCGGTGACTTCCTTTTGATCCCAAAGATGGTCGCCGGTGGTGATGACGTGGACACCCGAGGCGTAAAGCTCCTCCGCGATCCGCGGAGTAATGCCAGACCCTCCCGCAGAGTTTTCGCCATTGGCGACGACGAACTGAACGCCCATGGAGGCACGCAAACGCGGCACAATGTGGAGCACGGCTTTGCGTCCAGGCTCCCCGACGATGTCACCGATGAATAGCAGCTTCAATCGGCGTCAGAGTACGCCAGGGTGGACCGGGAGACCAAGCAGCAAATCAACCTGACAGGTTGCTAGACCAAGTGGCGATATCGCTTGTCCGCGGCCAGCTTCTGAACCAGCTCGCGGATCTTCTGCGCCTGGCTCTTGTGGGCCACGAGCGTCGCATCATCCGTCAGCACCACAATGGAGTCACGAAGGCCCACGACCGCGATGGGGGATCGGTTCTTGGTCCGGGCATCAAAAACAACGTTGCGCTCCGCGCCGACCTGGACCAGGTCGCCCACCGAGCAGTTTCCCTCGGCGTCGGCGGGCAAATGTCGGGCCAGAGCCGGCCAGGCGCCCAAATCGTCCCAGGAGAAGGAGCCATCCGCGCAGACCACGTTTTGGGCGTGCTCCATCAGGGCGTAATCGATGGAGATCTTGCGGATCTCCGGATACTCCTTGGCCAAAACCTTCTTCAATCGGCCGGGCTTTTGAGCGGCGGCAAACCAGCGCTGACAAGCGGCCGCCATCTCCGGCTGATGCTTCTCCAGGCCCTGAGTGACGGTCACGAAGGACCAGATGAACATGCCGGCGTTCCAGCGATACTGGCCGCTCTGCACGTACTCGACCGCGCGTTCGTATGGGGGCTTCTCCACAAACTGCTCCGCCTTGAAGAAAGCAGTCTTCATGGGTTTCATGCCCTGGGGAGTAGGGAGCTCCACCCCGGTGCGAATGTAACCATAGCCGGTGGCCGGCTCGGTTGGTTTGATTCCCAAAGTCACGATCACCTGCCCGCGCGCGGCCAGCTCAAAAGAATCCGAGAGAACTCGCTGAAACTTTTTCTCGTCAGGAATGACATGATCCGCCGGTAGAACGGCCATGACCCCCGTTGTGGAACGGGCCCCGACCAGAGCCGCTCCCAGGGTGACCGCCGCACAGGTGTCGCGTCCGCACGGCTCCGCCACCACATTCTCCGGGGGCAACTTGGGCAGCTGCCGGCGCACTGCCGGGGCCTGGACCTCGTTGGTAATGATAAAAATGTTGCGGAGGGGGACGAGGGGAAGCACCCGATCGACCGCCTGCTGGAGAAACGACCGTTTGCCGACTAACGCCAGCAATTGCTTGGGAGTCTGCTGCCGGCTCAGGGGCCAAAAACGCTCCCCTTTGCCACCGGCCATGATGACCACGTACCGGTCAGAGTTGGGCTTAGCTCGCTTCACGGAACGGGTGCTTTTCATGCGGTGGGGCTCTTGATGGCTTGAGCCAGCGATTGAACGAACTTTCCTAGCTTGGGAACCAGATCCGGACTCTGGCCATTTTCGGCTACCTGGTTCACGACGGCGCTGCCCACGACGATCGCTTCGGAATGTGCGGCGACCTGCCGCGCCTGCTCCGGATTGGAGATGCCAAAGCCGATGGCGATGGGCAGCTCCGTGTGACGACGAATCATCGCGATCATCGGCGCGATGGTGTTGGACACCTGTGCCTGCATGCCCGTGACGCCCTCGCGGGAGATGTAGTAAAGGAAACCCGAGCCATTGCGCACAATGGACTCCACGCGGTCCTCCGGCGTCGTCGGTGCCAGCAGAAAGATCGGAGCCAGCCCCGCCTGCGTCATGAGCTGCGCGTAATTGCCGGACTCCTCAGGCGGGAGATCCAGGACCAGCAGGCCATCCACTCCAGCCGCCCGCGAATCCTGGATGAATTTCTCCAGGCCGTATCGGTGCAACAAATTGTAATACACGAAGAACACGATCGGGATCTCGGAGTCCTTTCGGATGGCGGCGACAGTTGCCAACACCTTCGCAGGCGTGGTTCCCGAGTCCAGACCGCGCTGAGCGGCCAACTGGTTCACCACACCATCGGCCAACGGATCGCTGAAGGGAATCCCCAGCTCCAGCACGTCCACGCCGGCGCCATCAAACGCGAGCGCCAACTGCCGGGTCGCCTCGAGATGCGGATCGCCAGCCCCGATATAGACCACCAGCCCCTTCTGGCCCTTCTGCTTCAGGTCGGCGAAACGTTTCGTAATTCGATTCATGTTTGTCAGAGTGTCCGAAGCTCGCGTGAGAGATTCAAGAGGAATGCGTGCGAAGTTTACGCGGCCGACGCCGCGTGCCGACGCCTCCGGATCGTCCCGTCGAGGGCTCCTCCCGAAGCAGCCAAGCAAGCCGCAGCCCCTCCAAAGTCAGCAAGGAATTGACCGAGGTGATCTCGGGAACCCCGCGCGCCATCAGGGCCGCGTAGCCACCCGTCGCCACCACCGGCAGGGATTGAACGCCCAGGTCGCGCTTCAGCTCCGCGATCAGCTCCTTCACCAGTCCGCGATACCCGTGAACAGCGCCGATCAACATCGCCTGCTCGGTGTTCTTGCCCACCGAGGCTTTGACATCGCGGATCCGAATCTTCGGAAGCAAGGCCGTCTTCTCGTGCAGATAATCGGTCATTGCCGCCAGCCCGGGCGCAATGACCCCGCCGATGTAATCCCCCGCCCGACTGACCACATCGAACGTCACCGCCGTTCCGAAATCCACCACCAGCGACGGCGTTCCGTAGAGCAGTCGCACGGCCAGGGCGTTGGACAGGCGGTCTGGGCCGATGGTTTCAGGTTTGGGATAACGAATACCCACACCCCGGAGCGTGGTTGAGCTCAGAACGTGTGCGGGAATATTCCAGTTCCTTCGCGTGGCGGCGACGACCTTCGGGGTGCACCGCGGCACAACGCTGCACACACTCGCCCCCTCCAGCTTCGTCAGGCCGACGAAACGCTTGACCAGGGCCTCCGCGCTGCCGCTGTCCCACTCTCGGGTGGGGATATCCGTGTGCCGGCACACGCGGCCGGCGTCCGCCAGCCCCACATGCGTGTGCGTGTTGCCAATGTCAAACAGTAGTATCATTTCAAAACGGTAACATCCCCGCCGATGATGCGCTCCAGGTTGCCGTAACTGCTGCGCAACAGTAGAGCTCCCTCGCCATCCAGGGACTCCGCGCGACCTTGAATCACCCGATCGCCCACCTGGATACGAACCGCCTTCCCCAGCGTGTTGCAATGCCGCTCCCACTCGTCGGCCACCGCCTCGAACTGTCCACGGCAAATACGCCCGTAATCGCGATCTAATTCATCCAAAACCTTCACCGCCAAGGAGGCTCGATCATAGAGGAGGCCGGACTCCCGACGAAGCGAGGTGGCCAGAGTGTCCAAAGATTTTGGAAAGTCCGTGTCCGCCTGGTTCACGTTGAGTCCTACACCCAGAACGAGGTAACGCACGGAATCCATCTCCGCGCTCAGCTCCGTAAGAATGCCAGCCACCTTACGCCCCCGGATCTGCACATCGTTAGGCCACTTGATGGTGAGCTCCAAGCCGGTGAATGACTGCAGGGCTCGGACGAGGGATACCGCCGCAGCAATGGTGATGCGCGTAGCGGCTTGCGGCTCCATTCTAGGCCGGAGCAGCACCGAAAACCAAAGCCCCCGCCCCGATGCCGATTCCCATCTGCGGCTCAGCCGTCCACGCCCCTTGGTCTGCGACTCGGCAAAGACCACCACACCCTCAGGCACGCCATCGCGAGCCAACTTCTCGACGACATCATTCGTGGAGGTGGTTTCCTTAAAGACCCGGACGTCGCGCCCCACCACTCGAGGTTGGCGCAGCCGGGTCATCAAGTCATCCCGATGAAGCACGTCCGGAGCTTTCAGGAGCCGATAGCCCCGATGCGGACTCGCCTCGATCTCGTAGCCCAGTTTTCTCAACTCCTCGACCCGCGCCCAAATGGCAGCACGGCTGATGCCCAATTGCGCCGACAGGGCCGCACCGGAAATCCCTTGGCTGTGGGTCTCCCGGAGCGCGAGCAAGATGGCTGAGTCGGTCGTCACGCGATGCAGGTTACGCGGGAAAGCCAAAAGAGGCTAAGAGAAAAGCAAGGGTCGATGCGGCGCCTTGACACCCCTGCCGCTACTCATATTGATAGAACTATGCAAAAGGACAAACTGACCATCAAGGCGCGCGAAGCCATGGAGGCCGCGCAGCAGCTTGCCCAACAGCGCTCCCATCAGGAACTCGACGTCGAGCACCTGCTCGCGGCTCTGGTGGAGCAGCCGGAAGGGCTGGTTCAGCCCCTGCTCAGCAAGCTGGGAGTGCCCCTGCCCGCCTTCACGCAGACCGTAAAGTCCGAGTTGGATCGACGGCCGAAAGTGGCCGGTTCCACCTCCCTTGACCTTTTTGCCAGCCAGTCCCTAAAACGCACCCTCGACGCTGCGCCGAAGGAGGCTGAGAAGCTGAAGGATGACTACATCAGCACCGAGCACCTATTCCTGGCCCTCATTGGCGAAGCCACCGGATCTCTCAAAAAGCTGCTCAGCCAATACGGCATCACGCGGGACAACGTGCTCAAGACTTTGGTTGATCTGCGCGGCAACCAGCGGGTCACCGACGAAACACCGGAGGACAAGTTTCAGGCTCTGGAAAAATACGGGCGCGATCTCACGGCATTGGCCCGGTCTGGCAAGATTGACCCGGTGATCGGACGCGACGATGAGATTCGTCGGGTCATGCAGGTGCTGACACGCCGAACCAAAAACAATCCGGTGCTGATCGGAGAGCCGGGCGTGGGCAAGACAGCCATCGCGGAGGGATTGGCGCGCCGAATCGTGAGTGGCGACATCCCGGAGTCGCTCAAAAACAAAAAGCTCATCGCCATGGACCTGGGGGCGATGATTGCCGGGGCGAAATACCGAGGTGAGTTCGAGGAACGCTTGAAAGCCTTTCTCAAGGAAATCACCGCCAGCGAGGGGCGCATCATTCTCTTTATCGATGAGCTGCATACACTGGTCGGCGCGGGCAAGGCGGAAGGCACCGCGGATGCCGCCAACCTGCTGAAACCTCAGCTCGCCCGCGGCGAGTTGCGCTGCATCGGGGCGACAACGCTCGACGAATACCGCAAGCACATTGAGAAGGATCCTGCGCTCGAACGGCGCTTCCAGCCCGTCACGGTGGCGGAGCCCAGCGTGGAGGATACCATCGCGATTCTGCGGGGCCTCAAGGAGCGCTACGAGGTCCATCATGGAATTCGCATCCAGGATGCGGCGATTGTCGCCGCCGCCACGCTGTCCCAGCGGTATATCACCGACCGGTTCCTGCCCGACAAAGCCGTCGACCTGATGGACGAGGCCGCCTCGCGGCTGCGCATGGAGTTGGACTCAAAGCCTACCGAAATCGATCAGCTGGAGCGCCAGATCATGCAGCGGGAAATCGAGCAAACCGCCCTCAAGAAGGAAAAGGATGCCGCCTCGCAGGAACGCTTGAAGCGCTTGCAGGAAGAACTCGCGAATCTGAGGGAAAGCGCTTCCAAGCTCAAAGCGCAATGGGAGAACGAAAAAGCCGCCATCGATGCGGTGAGCATCCTCAACGGACAGCTCGAACAGGCCAAGCAGGAACTGGAAAAAGCCGAACGCTCCGGGGACCTCAACCTGGCCAGCCAGATTCGTTACGGGCGGCTGCCCGAGCTGCAGGAAAAACTCCAGAAAACCGAGGTGGCCCTCAAGAAAGAGGAAACCGGACCTCGACTCCTGAAGCAGGAGGTAACCGATGAGGATATCGCCGAGGTCGTCGCCGCCTGGACCCACATCCCCGTCACCAAACTACTCGAAGGCGAGCGGGCGAAACTCGTTCGCATGGAGGAGCGGCTGCAACAGCGGGTGATTGGCCAAAGCGAGGCGATCAAGGCGGTCTCCAACGCCGTGCGACGAGCCCGCAGTGGCCTTCAGGATCCCAACCGGCCCGTCGGCTCGTTCATCTTCCTAGGGCCGACCGGCGTGGGCAAGACCGAGTTGGCCAAGGCCTTGGCCGAATTCCTCTTTGACGATGACACGGCGCTGGTCCGCATCGACATGAGCGAATACATGGAGAAGCACAGCGTCGCCCGGCTCATCGGCGCGCCCCCCGGATATGTGGGTTACGAGGAGGGCGGACAACTGAGCGAGACTGTCCGGCGCCGTCCGTACACGGTGATCCTCTTTGATGAGATCGAGAAAGCACACGGCGACGTGTTCAACGTGTTGCTTCAAGTCCTGGATGACGGACGTCTGACCGATGGGCAGGGGCGAACTGTCGATTTCAAAAACACGGTGGTCATCATGACCAGCAACATCGGCTCACCGATCATCCAAGATTACTATCGCGATGGCACCCCGACAGCACGCGAAGTCGGCGAAATGGAAAAGCGCGTGCAAAGCGAGCTGCGAGGGCATTTCCGCCCGGAGTTTTTGAATCGGGTGGACGACATCATCATCTTCCACAGCCTGGACGCCAAGCAGATTACCTCCATCGTGGACATCCAGCTGGAACGGGTGGCGAAGCGCCTAGCGGCCCAGAATCTGGGCATCGAACCGGATGCGGCGGCCCGCGTGTTCCTCAGCAAGAAAGGATATGATCCTCAATTCGGGGCCAGGCCGCTTAAGCGCGCCATCCAAGAGCATCTGCTCGACCCGCTGTCGCTGCAACTGCTCGAGGGCAAGTTCAAGCCGGGGGACCGGATCTCGGTCACGGCCGCCGATGACGAGCTCATCTTCACCTCCTCGCCTCAGGAGAAACGAGCTATCTAAGGACCTTCTCGCCGGCGCTTTCGGCGGGAAGGTCACTTGGGAGAACTCTCAGTTTGATGTTCTTGTACCAGCAGGGACTCCCATGATCCTGCAGTCCTATGTATCCTTTGCGTGGATGATCCTTATAAGCCACATCGAACTTGTGCTCGGAGCCATCGGGACGCCGATGCGGCGCTGCAAAACGATCTAGATCAACCTCGTTCACCCGCTGCCCATTGATCACCACGGTCACGCGATTACCCTGACAGGTAATCTCCAAACGATTCCATTGCCCCACCGGACGCATCGCGTTGCGGCTCGGTTTCGAGAGGTCGTACAAGGCCCCGGTATCGTGATACCCAGCCGTGCTGGTATCGTCGATGGCGACCTCCAAGCCGTTAACTCCCACATCCTTCCTGGGACGCGGCGTCAGGCTGTGCGTGCGCAGAAAGATGCCGCTATTGCACCGGGAACTAATCTTGAAATCCAACGAGAGGGTAAAGTCGGCCCATTGCTGGGTGTGGACTAGCATGTAATGGCCGGCCCGATGCGGATTCAAGCTGCCCTCCACCACCGGGGTGCGCGGCGTCGACCCATCACTATTCATCCACCCCGCGTGGCTCCTTCCATCGAACAGCAAGATCCATCCTTGCTCTCGCTCCGACTCACTCAGGGTATTGTCCACCGAAGCGGCCATCCCGGAAACCAGGCTGACGAGGCCGACGAGCGCAGCAGCGATGATCCATTGAAACCGTTCCAAAGAGAGGCTTTTCATGGGAATCAGCTCGCGATGACGGTTTCCGTTTTGGCGTCCCACAGCATCGTCCTTTTTTGTCGGTAACTCTCCACTGCCATCTTGATCGTCACCATGGTGGCGCATCCCAATTCCACGTTGCAGTGAACCTTCGCGTTTCCTCGCATCGCGTCGATCCAATTATTTTCCAGGTCGCGACGAGGGTCCAGCGTGAGGCGCGCTTCCTCCAACCCGCCATTCTTGGCTTTGAACTCCTCCTTGAAGTCTCCGTTCCAGCGTAAATTCGGTTCTCCGCCCAACTCAAGAGTCCCATGTTTGCCGTAGACGCGATCCGGAATGCCCGCGTCGTTGGTCAAGGTACTGACCAGGAACAGGGACCACTCGCTGGGGAAGTCCGCGGTCAGCATAAAGACATCGGGGATATCCCGCCCATCCTTCTCGATATACAGGCCGCCGTTGGCGTTGACTCGCGACGGAAACTCGCCGTCGGCTCCCGCGACCGCGATCAGCAGGGGAGCTAGTTTGTGATAAAGCAGATCCGTCGCGACCCCGCCGTTGTAGGGCCAGTATTTTCTGAAGCGGAAGAAATGCTCCGGGTTCCACTCAATCTTCGGTGCCAGGCCCCAGGCATGACCTAGCCACATGTCCCAGTCGATATGATCCTCACCGGGACGTCCCGGCCCGGCAGTCGGATCGATCTTTTGGTGCTCATTGAACAGACAGGTCCGCGCGTTGCGATTGTAGCTCCCGTGCGCCCAGGTCACCTTCCCAATACGCCCTTGCTGGATGGCGTCGTGCGCCTTCCAGTATCCGTCGTTGGCCGTGGCATTCGGACCGACCTGAAAAACCTTCTTCGAGCGTCGGACCGCCCGTCGGACCGCCAGGGCCTGCTCGACGGTATGGGTCATCGGCTTTTCGCAGTAGACGTGCTTTCCCGCCTCCAAGGCATCGATGGAGATCTTGGCATGCCAATGATCCGGGGTGGCAATGAGCACCGCATCGATATCGGGGCGTTCCAACAGCCGACGATAGTCCGCATACGCCTCGCCCTGGCAGGACTGCCGCGCCCGCTGCAGACGGCGCTGATACACATCGCTCACCGCCACAACCTGAATGTTTTCCTGCTGCGACTTCTTGAGCAGGCTACCGAGATGTCCCCCTCCCATGCCCCCCGCCCCGATGATTCCGATGCGAATTCGATCATTGGCTCCCGCAGCTCTGGCAACACTGGCTGCGTTCCAAGCGAGAGCCCCAGCGGCCAGGCTGGCCTCGCGGACAAAGGTCCGACGGGAAAGGACGGGTGGATTCATGCGCCGGTTCTAAGCTCGGCGTCCCGCCGTGGCAACCGCAATCGACTCGGCCCGTAATTGCCGATTGCCTCAGCCAACAAAACCCGGTTTGATTTCAGCCATGGCTCGCTTTTCTCGTTTGGAAGTTCTGAACCGCATCATTGGCGAAGGGATCGTTCCCGTTTTCTATCATGCCGATCCCGTCACAACCGCCCAGGTGGTGGGGGCGTGTGCTCAATCGGGGATCAGTTCCTTCGAGTTCACCAATCGAGGCGATCAGGCCATTGAAACCTTCAAGACTTTGGTGCAGACCTGCCGCAAGCAGAACCCGGATGTCATTCTGGGAGTCGGCTCGATCGTGGAGGAAGCCACAGCCGCCCTCTTCATCGCCCAAGGGGCCAACTTCATCGTGGGACCCTCTTTCAACCCTGCTGTGGCTCTCCTCTGCAACCGTCGCAAGATCCCCTACTTGCCGGGCTGCGCCACCGCCACTGAGATTAGCGAGGCCGAATCCCTGGGCGTCGAGATCGTGAAGCTCTTCCCTTGTGAAGCCGCCGGCGGTCCGGGTTTTGTCAAAGCCCTGCTCGGGCCCTGTCCGTGGACGCGGATCATGCCGACCGGTATGGAAGTGGTGAATCCCCAAAGCCTGGGCGCGTGGTTCAAAGCAGGAGTTGCGGCGGTGGGACTGGGACGGGCGCTCATCGCCAAGGAAGCCCTCGATGCCGGCGACTACA
>JAEUHE010000271.1 GCA_016793885.1 Verrucomicrobiales bacterium | reverse complement strand
CAACCAACGGAAGGTCTGGGAAACGCTCCTCCAAATGCAGCAAATAACCGCCGAATACATGCTCTCAAACCTCCCCAATCCTCCTCGTCGCAAACGTCTCTCCAAAAAACGCTTAGGACTTAACTAACCGCCATTCAGAACTGACCCCCAAGCCCCGACGGGTGGCACGGGGGGATCCGGCTTAGGCTGCCCGCTGTTCACCCTGGCCGACTGCCTTCCGGATCGGAAGAAGCACCTCGAAAGTGGTTCCCGGTCCTTTTGCATTGCCCTGGAACGTGATGCCTCCCCCCATGGATTCCACCAGCTTTTTGACCAAGGCGAGACCGATTCCGATGCCGCCATGCTGGCGGGTCATGGAGGAGTCGGCCTGTGTGAAGGGTTGGAAGACTAAGGAGGATTGTTCTGCAGAAATGCCGATCCCGGTATCGCGGATCTGCACTCGAAGCTGACCTTTCGGTCCTAGTTCATCGACGCTGTTGTCGCCGAGGAGGAACTCGGCCAGCACGTCCACCTCACCTTGAGGGGTGAATTTGACGGCGTTGTTGATAAGGCAGGAGAGGACCCGTTGAATACGAACGGCGTCTCCTTGGAACGACCCTTCGGCCGATGGTGAGAAAGCCACGCGCAGGGAGATCTGTTTGGCGATCGCGTCTTCCGCGAAGCGCCCCGCGGTTTCTTGTGCCAGTTGTTGAAGGTTGAGCACTGAGCTTCCGGTGCTTAACGTGCCACGATCGAGCTCGGTGTACATCAGCACGTTCTCGATCATCTCCAGCAGACCCTCTCCGCTCTTGCGAATTGTTTTGGCGGAGTCGGTTGATTCCTCGTCCAGACCGCTCGCCTCCAAGATCGATGCGAGGCCGATCACTCCGTTGAGCGGGGTCCTCAGCTCGTGGCTCATCACCGACAAGAACTCGCTTTTGGCGGCGCTAGCCGACTGGGCCTCGGTCGCGAGCCGGCAGAGTTCGTCATAGGATCGCTCCAACTCGACATTCATGGCCTCGAGTTGCCGATTCGCCTTTTCCGTGGCTATCTGCGAGAGGGCCATTTCTTTCCGTTGGTCGAGGTCCCTGGCTTGAGCCGCGCACAACGTTTCCGTCATGGCGTTGAATCCCCGGGACAAATCCCCCAGTTCGTCGTTGCCTCCGGGCGCTACTCGTATTTGGAGATTCCCTCTGGCAACCTGAGCAGTGGCAGCCGCAAGTGCGGTGACAGGACGAACAATCGACCGGGCGTAGCCCCACGTCAATAGCCAGGCGATGAGAATGCTGACGGCCGCTGTGCTGAGGATCCAGAGGGCGCTTCTTTTTGCCTCTTCGTGGAAGTAGTTCACGGGCCGGTCCGCTTGCAGGACTCCAACGACCCTTCCGTCCTTGGCTCGGATGGGAGCTGCCGCGGAAAGCCAAAGACCTTCCTCATCCCGGTAGATGCCGGTGACGGTAGAGACACCTTCGAGGGCTCGCTTGAGATGCGGTTGTGCGACATAGCGGGAACCAACAATGAATTCTCCATCGGGCTCCCGATCGCTCATGATGACGAATTCCAGCTCGTTGAGCTTGTTGAAGTCCTCGCATTTCCTGAGCGTGTAAATGGGACTGCCATGGCCGGAGAGTCTGTTCCGGGTCTTGACCTCGGACAGGAGCTGTTGAAGTGCCTGGAACGCGGGCCAAGGTTCGATCTTTCCGTGACCATCGCGATGCACCTGCTCGTGGATGTCGCCGTCGATCGCTGCCGCGGTAGAATGAACAATGGCGAGAAGCTCATTCCCGGCGGCCACCTTCAGAGCCTCTTTCCGCGAGTAAAAAGCCAAACCAGCGCACAACCCCACCGAGATGACCACCAACAGGGTGCCAAAGATGGCCAGCTGGGCACTGAAAGATCGGCGTGCGCCTGAACCCCCGGGGACCTTGACTGCGTCACTCTGTGTCATCGGATTCTAATCTGTGGCCGGGGATCGCCCTCAGCCGGGCAGGGCGTCAGGATTGGATCAGCGGACCGGTAAAAGTCCTGCCGCTCTCCGCTCCCCTAGCTCGCCTGTCTCGTGATCGGCAGGATTCCACGAACCTTGAAACGGCTTCGCGACGACACTCGGAGTCTGTCTTGAGCTGAACGGGTTCCTGCCGATTCATAGTCCGGAAATGACAGTCTCTCTTATGAGTTATCCACTGGTCGGCAACTGCGCTCGATCCAAGCAGCACAATGCCTATGGGATTTGGGATACACACACTTAGGAATTGGCTACGAAGCAGCGTGCTTCGGGCGTCGGCGATCAGCCTCGGAGTGCTGGTGGGGCTCGACCCCTCACATGTGGAGGCGTCGGGATCCTACCGACATAGCGCATTGCCCCAATCCGGTCTGAATACCATGGACGAAGGGTTGGATGTCGATAGGTTTGAACTGGGGCGCCGACTGTATGCCGGCATGCTGCGATTGCCGGAGATGGATGCTAAAGCGGCGGCGGAACAAGGAGACCGACTTCAGGCACTGGCAAAAAGACTTCCTTCATCACAATCCAAGTCCGCCGATCGCGTGGTGCAGTTTGCCGGTCGACTCAGTGGCGCCCAAATGGAAGCGCTGGAGTATTTTGTTACGGAACGATTTCTCGGCAAGTCCGCCGGGAAGAGAAAGGCGGCGTGAATTATCGATTGTCAAAGCAGCTCTCCTGCTGCCTATGGGCGGCTTTGATGTTCGCCCTGGGAGCACTTCCCCTAGTGGCTCAATATTCAGCCTATCTGCCTCCACCCAGGCACTGGGTTCTGTCACCCGGGTATTCGTTTCAGGTGTTCGACCATTTTTGGGCGGGCGACACGCGATACTCACTTTCAGATTTAGGGATTTCCGGGGAGCTGAAACAGCACACCGTGCAGCTCGGGTGCGAGTATGGCGTCAGCCGTCGGGTGGCCTTGGACGCATCGATGGGCTACGTAAGCACGCATCTGCCAATACGAAGCGAGGAGGGGCTTACGGATTCCAGTCTAGGGATCCGCTACCAGTTGTTGCGCGAGCATCGCACTCGACCGAGTCGGCCTACGCTCGCCGTGCGTCTCGGAGCCATCGTGGAAGGCACTTACGATCTGCACAGGGGATTGCCCCCCACTCATCCAGGGGATGGGGCGTCGGGCGGCGAACTGGCTTTGCTATTCGCCAAAGCGATCGGCCGCTCGGGGCTCACGGTCTATGGCGACCTGGGCTATCGCCACCGTGCGGAGGGCGTTCCCGCCGATGTTTTCGGCACCGCCGGGTTGAGTTATGGGCCGGCCCACTGGATTCGTTTCAACGCAGCTTACCGCCACGAGCAGAGTCTGACCGGAGTCGACATCCTCGGGCCTGGGTTCGTGGGGAGCTGGCAGGAAGTCCGTGAGATCAACCGTCTCGTGGAGACTGGTATCACGTTGGCTCTGCCACGATCCATCAGCTGGAGTCTCTATGCGAGTTGGAATGTGTCCGGCAGAAACACCCCGGACAGGACCATTATTGGCACCTATCTCTCGTGGACGTTCGGGCCCGGGCCCAAGTAGCTTTCGGAGATTCGGAACCCAGCTGCCTGGGATGGCGTTCGGGTATTCCTTGTTTTCAAGTTCGACTGAATCTGGTTCGCTGGGCAGATGAGCGAAGCCATTCAGCGATTTGAGACCCTGTTGCAAAAGAATCCCGAGAACGGTCTGGCGCGCTTCAGCCTGGGAAAGGCGCTTTACGATGCTAATCGTTTCGCGGAAGCCAAAACCCACTTCGAGACTGCCCTGCGGCAGAAGCCGGAATGGATGGTTGTTCAAATTTTGCTGGGGAAGTGCGAGCTCGCGCTCGGTTGCCGCGAACAGGCTCGGGCAGCCTTTGAGCGGGGGCTGCGACTCGCCATCGATCAACATCACGAGGGACCGCAGGCGGAATTGGAGATGCTGCTTGAGGAGCTCAAGTCTTGCTGAAAACGGCAGCCTTAACCACGGATTTCTCAGATGACTCGGATGGAAAGGAACTTCTGGAGTTCACTTCCAGCCCTTTCCGGGGGATTACCCCGCAACACATTGCCGATGGGATCTCTTTCTTGATCTGTGAGATCCGTGCAATCCGTGGTTCATCAACTGCGGTTTCTAGATTGAAGACGACTTTTTCTTCTCAGAGCGTCCGGCTTACCCCACACTCCGCCCACATTTTATGAGCAAGAAACCGTCGCATCCATTGTCCCGCAAGTTCGCCGCGTATCCGCGCCTGAATCCCTTGGGGGTTGGCAAGGACATCTCTGCCGCCGACCTGATCGATCAATCTCTTTTGGCTTACAATGGGGGGCGGCTCCGCGAGGCGGCGCATTTGCTTGCTCGCAAGATGCTGCCCAAGGAAGGATTCATTGGGATGAGCCTCACCGGAGCGCTTACTCCGGCTGGTCTGGGGAAGAGCTGCCTCATTCCATTGATGAAGGCAGGGTTTGTGGATTGGATTGTTTCCACCGGAGCAAATCTCTATCACGATCTTCATTTCGGTTTGGATATGGCGCTCCATCGCGGCAGCCCCTTCTTGGATGATGTGTCTCTGCACCAGGATGGCGTTATTCGGATCTACGACGTGCTTTTCGACTACAATGTGTTGCTGGACACCGATGCGTTTGTTCGCGAAGTGATTCAGGGCCCTGAGTTTCAGCGTCCGATGGGCACCGACGAGTTTCACTACCTGCTCGGCAAGTATGTCCACGCGCGCGGCCGCAAACTGGGGCTAAAAGACTCGAGCATGTTGGCGACCGCCTACGAATGTGGCATTCCAATCTTCACGAGCAGCCCCGGGGACAGCTCGATCGGAATGAATGTCGCTGCCATGGCGCTCCGTGATTCCAAGCTGATGTTTGACGTCAACCGTGACGTCAATCAGACCGCTGGCATCGTGTATCATGCGAAATCGACCGGACATACCAGCAGCGTCCTGATTTTCGGCGGCGGAAGTCCGAAGAACTTCATGTTGCAGACCGAGCCCCAGATTCAGGAGGTGATGGGCATCAAGGAAAAGGGCCACGACTATTTTTTGCAGTGCACCGACGCACGACCCGATACGGGTGGTCTGAGCGGAGCAACGCCTGCTGAAGCGGTGAGCTGGGGAAAGGTGGACCCGGATAAGCTGCCGGATTCGGTGGTCTGTTACGCGGACAGCACGATCACGCTGCCGCTTTTGACCGCGTATGTGCTGAGCCGCGTCAAACCGCGCAAGCTGAAGCGGCTGTATGACCGGCGCGATGCGATTCTGGACAAGGTTCGCTCCATGTATTTGGCCACGGGAACCGTTTCCAAGATCAAGACGAGTCGTAAGATCGCGAAGCGCAGCAGCTCGATCGGACTACCCAAGTAGCCGAGCAGGCCGTCGGACTCTGCATGAACTCTTTCCTCTCCGCGCTCTCCGTGCCTCCGCGAGAGATTTCGGCAGTCCTTCCGAGTCAGGGGAGGGATCTTTTCTCGCGGAGGCTCGGAGAACGCGGAGGAGCACTAAAACCAAGCCCGAGCGGACTTACACCGCAGAGGCGGGAAAAGCGCAGAGAGGGAGAGCAACTGGTGAACCACGGATTTCGCTGATTCCACGGATTAAGAATCCTGAAGGGATCGGAGGTGAAACTCCCTTCTCCGCCTGAGTTCCTGAGGCCGAAGCCGAGAACCCGGAAGGGTTCCAAGAGATTAGCCGGGCGATCGAAGATCCCCGGAATTCCGTTCCCGTTCCCGCCGCACCCTGAAAGGTGTGCCACCGGTTGGCGAACGGACTCACAAACCGATGAGGTTCCTTGAGTCGGGTGACGCAAGTCTCGGCAGGCGGTGGCATCGCTGCGCGATGCTCCGTACTTTTAACGGTTCCGGGGGTGCGAGCACCCCCGGCTAGATCTCTTTGAACCCTGCGGGTTCGGGACCTGCTGACAACGTGTGAAACGCTGGCGCTGCCCAGCTCGCTCCCTTGCCACCAGGTTCATGGCCCCGATTCACGTCCGTTTTTCGGAGGTGTCCCCTCTCCAGAAACACAATGTGGAAGTCCTTGAGGTCCAGTCTCCCCGCCCGAGTGCCCTCTAGGCGATGAGCCCTTTCACGACTTGGCTGCCGGGTTTGGTGACGTTGCTCAAGCGCATGTTCACGCCGGCCACCGGGTAGGTGAACTTGAGGTGGTCGAATCCGAGGAGCGCGAGCAGGGTGGCGTGCAGGTCGTGCACGGAAACGCGGTCGGTCACGGCTTGGTAGCCGAACTCGTCGGTCTCTCCGTAGGACAAACCCGGCTTCGCGCCTCCGCCAGCCATCCAGACAGTGAAGGCGCTGGGGTTGTGATCGCGGCCAATGAATTTCATCTCCACACCGGCCCGGTTTTCCCGCATCGGGGTCCGCCCGAACTCGCCACTCCAGATGACCAGGGTGTCTTCCAACAAGCCCTGCTGCTTTAGGTCCATGATAAGCGCCATGAGGGGACGATCCACGCTGGTGCACTTGCCTTTGAAACCTCCGTTGAGCGCCTCGCTTTCTGAAGCGCCATGGCTATCCCATCCCCAATCAAACAGCTGGATGTACCGCACTCCGCGCTCGGCCAAGCGTCGCGCGAGCAGACAGTTGTTGGCGAACGATTCTTTTCCCGGCTGCGTGCCATAAAGCTCGTGGATGTGCGCCGGCTCGCGGCTGATGTCGAAGGCGTCGGTCGCGTCGACCTGCATGTGGAAGGCCATCTCGTACTGGGCTATGCGGGTCAATGTCTCCGGATCTCCCATGTCTTTGGCTGCCTGCTGGTTGATCTCGGTAATGGCGTCGAGAGTCCGACGTCGTTGCGATCGGGTGATTCCGGGAGGATCCGAAAGGAACAGCACGGGGTCGCCTTGAGATCGACATTGCACACCCTGATAGACCGAGGGGAGGAAGCCGGATCCCCACACCGACTTGCCTGCATCGGGGTTTTTACCGCCACTGGTCAGGACGATGAAGCCGGGCAGATTCTGGTTTTGCGAACCGAGCCCATAGGTGGCCCAGGCCCCCGCACTGGCAAAACCGGGATTCTGGCTGCCGGTGTGCATGAGCAGTTGGGCTGGGCCGTGGTTGAATTGATCGGTGTACATCGACTTGATAAAGCAGATGTCATCGGCGACCTGGGCAAACTGCGGTAACCGATCAGAAATCCACTGACCAGATTGCCCGTGCTGCTTGAAGCCGAACTGTGGGCCCAACATTTTGGGAATGCCCTGGATGAAGGCGAACTTCTTTCCTTCGAGGAATGCCCGCGGGCAGTCCTTTCCGTCCTGCTTGGCCAATTCCGGCTTATAGTCGAAGAGTTCGAGCTGGCTGGGAGAACCTGCCATGTGCAGGTAGATCACTCGTTTAGCCCGCGCCGCGAAATGCGGAGCACTCGGCCGGAGCGGCCGCGCGGGATCCTTGGCCGATGCGTGCGCGGCGGCCTGCGCCTGGCCGGCTGTCGCGTTGGCGAACCACAGAGCGCCTAGGCCCGCGCTGCAGTCACGCAGGAAGTGCCTTCGCGTCTGCTGAAGCAGGCGTTCGTATTGAAACTGGGCAAGGGAGTTCATGGCGTTCAGGCGTTAGCGGACAATAAACGGATCGAGGTTCAGGAGGGTGTTGGCCACCAGGACCAGTGCGGCTCGCTCGGGCGTGGAAGCCAGCTTTTCACGGGTGGTCGAATCGGATCGATACTCTTCGATCGCTGAACGGTAGAGACGCGTCAACGTGTCTAGCATCGTTGGTGAGGGCGCGTCGAGGCTCAGCAGTTGGGCGCCGAAGGCGATGCGCTGCTCGGGAGTCGCGGCGGATTTCTCCATCCGGGTGGCCAGCGATTGTGCCAACTCGATGAACGCCGGGTCGTTGAGGGTCACCAGTGCTTGAAGGGGCGTGTTGCTGGGAATGCGTCGGGCGGTGCAGGCGTCTCGCGTCGGAGCATCGAAGGTCAGGAAGCCCGGATAGCCGCTGGTTCGCCGGTGGTAAGTGTAGATGCTTCGTCGATACCGGTCCGCACCCTTCGAGGTCCGCCAGCTGTCGCCGCTGTATACGGTGCTCCAGATGCCGTCGGGCTGGGGAGGATACACCGGATTTCCGAACAGGCGGGGGGCGAGCTGTCCGGACACGACGAGCGCCTGGTCACGGACCATTTCGGCAGTGAGCCGAACCCGAGGACCCCGGGCATAAAGGCGGTTGGAGGGATCCTTCTCGAGTAACTCCGGAGGACATTTCGCCGACTGGGCATAGGTGGCGGAGAGCACGATCTCGCGGAGGAATCGCTTGATAGACCAGCCTAGCTCGCCTCTCAGTCGAAGGGCGAGGTGGTCCAAAAGCTCCGGGTGAGTTGGTCGTGCACCGGAAGTTCCGAAGTCTTCCAGCGTCTCCACAATGCCTCGACCGAAGACCTCAGCCCAAAGGCGGTTGGCCAGAACTCGTGCGGTCAGCGGATTGGCATCGCCCACGAGCCAGCGAGCCATATCCATTCGATCCAAGGCGCCGGTTTTTTGAGGAGGATGCACCACGTTGGGAATCCCGGGTTCCACGCGATCCCCCAACGTGACGCGGTTTCCACGGATGAACACACGCGTTTCGCGCTGGGCTGAAGCCGGACGCTCAACCATTAGGGGTACATTCACTCCGGCCAGGTCCTTCAGCTGTTGACGCAGCAGATGCCAGCGTGCCCAGGCCATGAGCCGGGTTGGGAAGGTCACGAAGTCGGTCAGCCGCTGATCTTGGGATGAGGAGAGAGAGAAATGTCGCAGGGGGCATCCTTGAATCGAGTTGGCGGCGATGCCATGGTCGATCGTGAGCTGTAGAACTGCGCCTTCCACCTTGGGTAGGGGGGTTTCCAGGATAAGGAAACCGTGGCGCGGATTCGTCATTACCGGGTAGCTGCCGAACCCGCCTCCGCCCTCTGGCTCGATAACCCGGCGGGGATCCCGGGCACCCGCCAGGTAATCCACGATCACCTCCTTGAACTTCACCGGTTGATTCGAAATGCCTGGCGCCACCAGGACTGCCGTCAGTTTGGAGAAGATTTGTCCACGCTCTGGCGCCTTGTTGGGGTTGGATGAATCAGGTTCGATAGCCAATCGAAAAGCTGTCGTGCCGGGGATGGCTGGCACTCGCAGAGTATAGGTGACGGAGATGGGAAGTGTGCCGCTGGCGTCGACACGGCCTTCCTTCGAGATCGTGAGCGTTCCGCTGCTAGCCGTGGCGCTGAGGGGTTGTACCGTTTTCCAGTCCGTGACTGCGTCGACAATCTTGAGTCCCTCTTGATTCAACGCCTCGCGGTCGCGTCGGATGGCCCGCTGCGTCTGCAGGGCTTCCTCTCTTCGCGCGGTGTCTTTGGGGAACAGAAACCGAGGATAGTCGTCATCCTGATCGCAGTCCTCACTGCTGTTGAAAAAAGCGGCGAATCGGTAGTAGTCGGGGTGGGGGAAGGGATCGTAGGGATGTGCATGGCATTGGACACAGCCGAAGGTGGTGGCTTGCCACGCGGTCCAGGTCGTGTTGACCCTGTCCAGCACGGCAGCCGTGCGATACTCCTCATCGTCCGTGCCTCCTTCGGTGTTGTTTTGAGTGTTGCGATGGAACGCGGTGGCGAGCAGGTCATCAGCTGTGGGTTGCGGCAGAAGGTCCCCCGCCAGCTGCTTGATGGTGAACTGATCGAAGGGCAGGTCGGCGTTGAACGCTCGGATCACCCAATCGCGCCAAGGCCAGATGTCTCGATGAGGGTCCTTTTCGAACCCATAGGTATCCGAATAGCGCGCGAGATCCAACCACATGGATCCCCACCGTTCGCCGAAGCTAGGTGAAGCGAGGAGTTCGTCCACAACTCGCTGCTTGGCCGCTTCCGGTTGGGACGACCAGGCTTTGACGAAGTCCTGGTAGGCTTCCGGCGTGGGTGGAAGTCCGGTGAGGTCCAGGGAGACTCGGCGGAGCCATTGAGCCGGGGAGGCTTCGCTGGAAGGGCTGAGCCCTTCCGCTTCCAATCGGGCTAGGACGTGAACATCGGCCACACTTCTTGGCCAGGTGGAGTTCTTCACTGCGGGGAGCTTGGCTTCGACAGGAGGCATGAAGGACCAGTGCTCGCTCCAGGCGGCTCCCTCCTCTATCCAGCGTCGAAGTGCCTCGATCTCCGCGGCTGTCAGTGCTGGACCGTGGTCCGGCTTGGGCATGACCTCATCGGGATCGGTGCTGGTGACGCGGCGCATGATCTCTGACGATTCGGGCTTGCCGGGCACCACGGCATGCGCGCCAGATTTTCCCGTGGCCAGAGCTTTTTCGCGGTAGAGGAAGGAGACGTTTCCCGCCGCTTTGACGCCTCCATGGCAGGCGGTGCAGTGCTTGGCGAATAGGGGACGAATGTCCCGGCTGAAGTCGATCTGTTTGTCACCAGATTGAGCGGCCTCGCCGAGGCTCTCGGATAACATCATCAGGACTCCGGTCCCGATGACCCCAAGTTGAGCTGTGAAAGACCGATTCATGTAAAGTGAGTGGATGAGCTATCTTGTCCAAGGAAGGTGACTTTGTCCAACCAGCGAGTATTCAAGATGTCTTGCGTCCGAAGGGGGGAGGGACGGTTTTGGTGCTTGTTGCTCATGGAGTTAAGCAAACATTGGCGTCGGGGTGACAAGTTCTGAGCGAGAGCGAAGGTCTCACCCGCTGAGCTCGGGGTTGGGGGATCGTCCGAGGACGGACGTGCCACAATTGTAGTGTGGGCCGTGTCGGCCCACTCCCCATTCCCCCAATGTGCAATGTGAAATGAGCAATGAACAATGTGCAATCCCCCCTCGGAATCGGCGAGGATTGGTCATTGTTCATTGCACATTGCTCATTTTCCATTTCGGACCCATCAGGCCAGCTGCTTTCGGGAGGGTGCACTCCGTAGCCCATTGGTTCTTTTCGGACAGAAACGACAGCTCTGCCATGACGCCAGCATCTGCTCGCAACTTGATTGTTGCCGCGTACGCGCCCGATTTTTGCAGATCGGCCATGCTGACGTAACAGACCTTGCCTAGAACTCTACCCGCTCGAACGCTCCCCGCGGAGTGTGCGAGCTTTGCTCAACCAACAACCCACAACCACGATGAACATAAAATCTCCGACAATCAGAGGGAGCGGATGGCCCTCCTCCGGCGTCACGGCCGCAGTGCTGTGTGCCGGCTCCGTTTTGATGACTTCCGTTGCCGAGGCCCAATACGGCTACACTGGACCGAGTACCTCGGTCGAGCCCTACTATAAACCCTCGCCCCAGGCTACGGCCAAGGGTTATGCGGTGGAGATTCGCTCCCTCCTGACGGTCGCTGACCCCGTCTATCCCAGCGTGAATGGGTACAAAATGCTCGGCCTGCCGGATGGATTGGGGGCCTTTGACAATGGGGATGGAACTTTCACCGTGCTGATGAATCACGAGATCTTCGGTGGTTCGGCTGCGGGTGGGCAGGGGATTGTCTCTTACTCGACGAACGCTTTGACCGGGGCGATCACCTCGGTTACGAATGGTGTCGCTTCGGGCGTGCCTCGTGCCTACGGCGGCACCGGAGCCACCGTTTCCGAATGGGTGTTCAAAAAGAACGACCTGTCGGTAGTTTCAGGACAGGATCTCATTCAGAACGTGATGATTTGGGACCGCACTCTGTCGGCATTCCGTCCCTTCGATGTCGCGGGCGATTTTCACTTGAGCCGCTTTTGTGCTGGTGACCTCCCCCTGTCGACCGCGTTCTACAACCCGGCCACGGGCAAGGGAACTCAAACCCGCCTTTATATGAACGGCGAGGAATTCGCCTTCGGCCGGGCATTCGCCCACATTGTCAGCGGTCCCGAAAAAGGAACCAGCTATGAACTTCCTTACCTCGGTTATTTCTCCTGGGAGAATTCCGTCGCGTGTCCAACTCCACAGGACCTGACGATTGTCATGGGCATGGATGATGGCGGTCTCGACAACAGCCAGATGTATGTCTATGTCGGCACCAAGCAATCCGCTGGACTCGAGATCGAAAAGGCGGGTTTGCACAACGGTAGCCTGTATGCCGTTCGCGTCGAGGACAACGGGGTGCTCGTGGCCAACGAGTCCAATGACAAAGCTCTCGGCCTGACCAATCGCGTGACCTCGGCTCGCTTCAGCCTCTTCAAATTGGAGAATGCTGCGAATCTGTCCATCGCTGAACTGGAGAGCTTGAGCATCTCCAACACCACCGCGTTCTTCCGGGTGGAGGATGGTAATTGGGATCCCACTCATCCGAACGACTTCTACTGCGTAACGACCGGACGGGCGTCTGGAAACGCAGTCACGCATGCCTCCCGACTGTGGCGTCTGCGGTTCGATGATCTCGGCAACCCGACCGCCGGCGGAACCATCGAAGTGATGCTTGAAGGGCCCGTGGGATCGAATGTTGCAGGATCTGGTGCGGCTCCGGTGATGATGGACAACATGGATGTCACCCGGGCTGGGAAAATCATGATCCAAGAAGATCCGGGTGGCAATAACCGCCTTGCCCGGGTGTGGATGTTTGATCCTCAGACCCTGGACCTTACCGACATCGCTCAGGCCGATCGCAAGTTCGCCACGACGGGAGCTTCCCGGTTTCTGACCATCGACGAAGAAGCGTCGGGTATCATGGATGTCTCCCATATTCTTGGAGAGGGCTGGTTCTTGTGGGACATTCAGATGCACCGAGGCATTCCTGGAGAGTTGGTGGAGCATGGCCAGTTGGTCGCGATGCATGTCTCTCAGCTTCCCCTCAACACGGCCAGCACCTCGGTAGAGCCTTACTACAAGCCCTCCTATGAGGCTGCCGCCGCGGGTGGCTACCATGTCACGGTCCACTCCATGGTGACCGTTGCTGACCCGCTCAAGCCGGACGTTGCCGGTTACAAAATGGTTGGTCTCCCGGACGGAATGGGCGCTTATGACAACGGCAACGGCACCTTTACGCTGCTGGTAAACCACGAGGCGCGTGGCGGAAATCTGCCGGGCGGCTTGGGTACTGAGTCTTACGTCACCAATAATGTGTCCCTCGTGACCACCAACGCCCAAAACGAAGTGATCACCAACCTGAGCCAGGTCGTGATCACCAACTCGGCGGCGGCATTGGGCATCACACGTGCCTACGGTGGCAAGGGTGCGTTTATCTCGGAATGGGTGATCAGCAAGTCGAACCTGGTTGCCGTGTCCGGAAGCGACCTCATCAAAGCCAACGGCGTTCACGTGTGGGATCGGACGACCTATCAGCATCGTCTCTTCGATCCCGCGACCGACTATCACTTCTCTCGATTCTGCGCTGGAGAACTGGCCGCGGTGGAAGCCTTCTATAATCCCTACACCGGCAAGGGCGTGATGGATCGGATCTTCCTAAATGGGGAAGAGGACGGCGCTCCGCGCGAGTTGGGTGGTCGTGCCTTTGCGCACATTGCCACGGGCCCGGAGAAGGGCAATAGCTATGAGCTGCCTTACCTGGGATTGTTTGCTTGGGAGAATGCGGTCGCGAGCCCGTTCGCCCAAGATAAGACAATTGTCATGGGCTTGGATGACAGCGAACTGACCAACAGTCAGGTCTATGTCAGTATCGGCCTCAAGAGCACGACCGGATCGTTGATCCAGAAGGCCGGCCTGCACCCCGCTGTCACCTATGTCGTTCGCGTTGAAGACCAGGGTTCGTATGTGCCCTTTGAAACCAACGAGAAGGCCATTGGATCCAAAGCATGGCGGACGAAGGTTGACTTCAAGCTACATCGCATCGGGGATGTTTCCGGGCTCAGTGAGGCGGAGATGGACTTCGCCGGTCTGAGTGGAGGCACCAGCTTCTTCCGTGTCGAAGACGGAGCTTGGGATCCTAACCGCCCCAGCGACTTTTACTTCGTCACCACGGGTCGTGCTTCCGGCGCCAACGTCACTGCTGCCTCTCGCCTGTGGCGGCTCTGCTTCAATGACATTGCCCGGCCGGAGGACGGTGGGTTCATCGAACTGGTATTGGACGGACCGATCGGGACCGGCCTGGCCAACTCGAATGAGCAGGGGGTTATGCTGGACAACATGACCATTCTCAAGGACAGCCGAATCCTTCTGCAGGAAGACCCGGGCAACAACGACCGCCTCGCCAAGATCTGGGTTTTTGATCCCGTTCTGGGCTCGCTCACCGAGTTGGCTGCGGGTGATCGTAAATTCTTCAGCACCGGCGGGTCTGCTTTCCTGACTCGCGATGAGGAATCCTCTGGCATCATTGACATGGAAGACATCCTCGGGGCGGGTTGGCTGATCTTTGGTAGCCAAGCACATGCTCGGATCCCCGGCGAATTGATCGAACATGGCCAGCTCAATGCGATGTATCTGCAGCCGGTCGCTGCATATCCTTCTCTGCGCGTCTCGCCCAAGAGCCAGAACATTACGGTTGGCACTCCTCTGGTCCTGGGCGGTGTGGCTCAAGGCAACGGCCCGTTCTCCTATCAATGGTTTGTCAACGGGCAGGCCATTCCGGGAGCTACCGGTTCCTCATTGACCCTCTACAACCTGCCGCTGAACCAGTCGGGGGCAGTTTACACCGTGGCTGTGACGGGACCCGATGGTACCGTTACGAGTAATCCGGCCACCGTGAAGGTCAACCCGGCCGGTCCTCAACTCACCAATCCCGCGTTGTTCATGGGCATGGTGTTCCAGGGAACCGTGGGTGGCCAGTATCGGGTCGAGTATGCTAACTCCGCGAATGCGGCCAGCTGGCAGTCGTTGACGAACCTGACCCTGCCTTCCTCGCCTTATCTGTTCATTGACACCACCGCCTCCGCAGGCGCTCCGCAGCGGTATTATCGTCTGGTCATTCCTTGATCAGCACTAATCCACGCTGAAAGACGCCCGCACGTCGCCTTTCAGTAGGCCAACCCAAAGAAGCCGGAGGGAGTCCTCCGGCTTCTTCCTTTTACGGGCTGTTCACCAGGCTGTCGCGCGATTGGCGCAGGGAACGATTACGAGAAGGGTATGCAGAATCTTAACCTAAGAAACCGGCCTTCAGGTTGGCGCGCATCCTGGTGGCTCGTTTGGATGATGATTTCAGGGTTCATCGCCGACATGCCAGGGCTGCTTTGTTTTCCACTCCACGCCCGCTCTTACAGGGTGGACTTAATTCCGAACGGAAACGTCTATGGATGCAGCACCTGTCACGACTCAGGTGGTGGTGGACCCAGAAACCTGTTTGGCTATGCCGTGGAGGAAGTGGTGATCGGGAGTCAGCCTTTCTGGGATGTCGCCTTGGCTCTCCTCGACTCGGACCAGGATGGGTTTACCAACGGGGAGGAGCTGGGGGACCCGGATGGAGATGGGATCGTGGATCCGGCGCTACCGGTCTCGCATCCTGGCGATCCCCTCAGCTTTCCAGTGCTCCCACCTATTTTGCGCTGGGTGGAGCGGCCGGGTGGAAGCATTTTTTGGCAGGGCGACGAAATCAGCGTTCAAGTGGAGGCATCCGACGATCAAGGGGTCCAGTTCGTCTTGTTTGAGTGGAGCGGTTCGGGCGGGGGAGCCACGCCTCAATACACGGTCACCGATCGACAGCCTCCCTACCAGGCCACCTGGACGCTGCCGCCTGGATCATGGCGTTTGACGGTGTCGGCCCTGGACGTGATCGGTGCCTTAAGCCAATTGCCGCCTTACGAAGTCGTAGTCAAGACTCCTGAGCCTTTGCAGATGATGGCGCCTACGAGAGTCTCGACTAGTACAGATTCCTGGAGGGTAACGTGGCGGGGCGGCAAGGGTCCCTACCAGCTGCAAAGGGTCCGGAGGCTGAGTGATGGTCCATTGACGTGGGAACCGTTGGTGACCACTTTCGGATCGGACTATGTGTGGAAGCCAGATGCGGATCGGAACTTTTTTCGAGTTTTGGACCTGGGGCAGTTGAGCAGGTAGGGGTCGCCCTCGGCCGAGTAACTTTCGAGTCGTAGGCCTTCGTCACGGATTTGGCTCCGTGTCGTCATTGACTTGTCACGCTCCGCCGTGAATCTAGGGATCCTGTGATGCGGATATGCTCGCGCAATAGTCTTTGGGTGGTGGTTTTCGGAATCCTCTGTGGGGGTCCATGCCCTTCTGTGGCGGCACAGTTGAGTGGAACGCGCATCACCAATCATGGTCTTCAGGGAGTCGGACGCGTGGCGGCTTCGAGTTTGGATCAGAGGGGAGAGACGTTTGGTTCGGTATCGGCTCTGGCGATCCGAGACTGGCATCGGACGGAGCACGGGTACACGGGCACGTTCTTAACCCTGCCGGACCGCGGCTTCAATATGGATGGCTTTTACTCCGACTACGCGGCGCGGTTGCATACGCTCTCCTTCACGTTCGTTCCTCGCGCAAGCAGCGGGAAGCAAATCGGAAAAATCAGAGCTCTCAGCGACCGGAGCCAAGACCAGATTCGCATTCAGTATCGATCATCCAGCTTGTTTGAGTTTTCGGAGGGACGCCGGACCACGGGTTTGGATCCTGGCACCCATTCCGTTTCGCTATTCGGGACCGAGCTGCCCTTTGTGAGGACGCAACGTCGGGATGGCGTTGTCGTTGACGTTCAACGAGTGGCTGTGGATGCCGAGGGTTTGGCGATCAAGGCCGATGGTTCGGGATGGTTTAGCGACGAATATGGGCCGAACCTGTACCATTTCGACCGCAGCCTCCGCATCGATCGGGTCATAGTGCCGCCGGAGGACTATCGACCGATGTCCGCCTCGGGCTCTTACGCTTACACCTCGACCAACGACCCGGTGAGAGGCAGGCGCATGAATCAGGGATTCGAGGCGCTGGGAATGAACCCGGCCGAAACCCGTTTGTATGCTCTGGCCCAGAGCGCGCTGATTCAAGACAGCGGGCCGACCCTGGACGGCCGACGGCATGCTCGATTGCTGATCTACGATGTCAGTCGTGAAATGTCACCCAGTGCGCCCGTGGGAGAGTACGTCGTTCCTTTGCCTGTCCTCGACGAAACGGGACAAGGAACCAAGCCCAACAAAACGGCGACTCAGAGCGAGTTGGTCGTGATCAACGATTCTCAGCTCTTGGTTCTCTGCCGGGATAGCAGTGGATTGGGTAGCAACACCACCAACCCGGCGGTGTTCAAGGGGGTGATTCTGGTGGACTTTCGGGAGGCGACCAACCTCGCGGGCCTCGCGCGTTCCACTGATCGCGGAACGAACTCGATTTCTCCGGGAGGGACTTTGGCGCCGGACATCAGGCCTGCCGCTTCGGTGCCGGTTGTTGATTTGCTCTCCGCAGCCGATCATCAGCGGTTTGGCTTTAACGCGTCCTTCTCCGCTCCCAATCACCGGACTTTCTCCGAGAAGTGGGAAGGTATGGCCATGGTTTCGGCGTTAGATCCAGAACGACCGAACGATTTCTTTCTCTTTGTCGCCAATGATAATGATTTTATGACCGCCCGAGGGAGGATGCTTCAGGCGGATGGCCTGGTGCATGATTACAATGCCGTCGGACTCCATTCGCTGAGAACCGAACATGACACCGTATTTCTGGCGTATCGTCTGACCATCGAAGTGGACGCTCCAGGGGCTCGCAACGCCCAGTAGTGGGTGTCGGTCAGGGTGGCAGCCCATCGGGGCAGTGCAGGGAGCCCGCGCTCAGTCCAATTGAAGTGCCTGATCGATGAATTGTTCCAGATGGGCGAGAATCACCGAATCCTGCACCACGAGTTTCACTCCGCTTTGGCGGGCTGATTCGGCCGCCTCGGGAGACTGGGCTGGCACCGTGGCGATCACCGGAATATGATTGGTTTCCGGACTCGTGGAGAGTTGCCTCAGCGCAGCGCAGACCTTGTCGTCGGCCTCACGAACGTCAACGACCAACAGCAGCGGTTTCTCACGTAGGCAGGTATCGACCAAGCTGTTAGCGCTTGGAACTGTGCTCACACGGTACCCCAAATCCTGGAGCCGATTCACCAATTGGCTGCCCGGCAGGAGTCTCTCGTATAACAAAAGCGCTAGCGGTTGCGTCACAGGTGTCACCTTGAAAGAGCGCCGCCGAAAATGCAAAAGCATTTGTCGGTGGAGAGCGATCTCTTAGGAAAACCAATCCTGTGCTGGACGTGAGAAAAATTCCTCCGGTTTCACGCCCTCTGCTCCGATGAGCCAGGTTTTCGCTTGGGGATACGACCGACGAAAAGCTTCAATCCCACCCTGCCTCCCGCTACGGCCACTTTTTACCTCGAGAGCCCACATGTCGGTTCTCACTGACTTAGTGCTCCTCCGCGCTCTCCGCGCCTCCGCGAGAAAAGATCCCTCCCCTGACTCGGAAAGGACTGCCGGAATCTCTCGCGGAGGCGCGGAGAGTAAAGAGTTCATGGAGAGTTGGTTCGAGACGGGACCCGTGACATCTCCTCAGGTCGCCACCTCCACCCAGACTTGTGAGACGAAGTGAACCTCCAAGACGGGCGGGTCATTCCAAACCCGCGTCGGATCTGCTGATCCGGACGCGGTAGAGTCGGCCTTCGGCTCCGGCGGAGGGGTTGGGGGTTGGAATGCGGGAAAGCTGCACCTGACGAACCCCTTCACCTGTGGGGTTCCCAGCGACCCATTCCTCGGTTCGTGCGACCCAGTGCCACGTGGTTGCATCGGGTCCGGGCGGCTGCGTCTCAGCGCCCAGCACCAATTCCTCCACCACGTAACTCCGTCCTTCGCTGACCGCGAACTCGAGGTGAAGTTGGGCGTCATCGAGCGACTCGATCTCAAGCAACGGACGGGACGTTGGATTGAAGGGATTGGTGTTGGCGGCGAACTCCGTACGGTTGTTGCTGCCGTCCGCGTCGGGGTCCCCGTCCGCGTCGAGGGTCATATCGCCCTGCTGCCAGAGCTCCCATCCATCCGGCAGACCGTCCTGATCCGTGTCCTCCTCCGGGGGGATCGCTTCAAAGTCGCCGGTGACGACCAGGGCGAAGGGTTGGGGACCGTGCACCAGTTGATGGTTCCAGACCGAAAGCTCGAACACCTCATGGATCGCAGGGGTGGTCAGGACCTGTTCCACATTGTTGACATGATCGAAGTCTCCTCCCTGGACGGAGGCGCCGTTCTCCCAGTCGTTGCCTCGAAATTCGCGGGCCCGGCTCCGAACGCGAAGGTCCAGGTCGTTGACCAGGTGCTTATCTGCCCCGGGGGTGGCGGGGTAGTCACTCCAAGTGAGCGTTGCCTTCAGAGGGCTTTGGCTTCGGGCGCGCACATAGGTGACTCGAGGAAAATCGCTCAGGCGATCGAATCCGTTGGTCGCGTCAATGGCCAGCAGCCGAACAGAGTTTGCGGAGAGCGGAAGGCTTTGGGAGAGATTGACGCGACCCCAGCCCTGGTCCCGCGAGGGTGGAGCCGCCGATGCCTGGAGTACCGGCACAGTGGAGTTGATGAGGATGCCCTTCACCAGCGCCGCGCTCACCTGCGGGCGCGCGCGCAACACCGACGGAGTGCCATCGGGGTAGAACCCCTGGGCGAAGTAATCTCGCACCAGCGCCGCCAGGCCGGCGACCAGGGGCGAGGAAAAGCTGGTGCCGCTGACTGAGGTGCTGGTGCAGTTGCGCGTTGTGACGTCGCCATCGCCCCCGGAAGTTCGGATGCTTTGGCCGGGAGCGGCGAGATCCGGCTTGAGGCGACCATCGCTGGCCCATCCTCGGCTGGAGAAGAACGCGATGCGTTCCTGCGCCGATCCCGATTGGGTGGCCGCCACGCTCAGGCTGTTCTTCGCGACGGAAGGGCTACCCACCGTATCGCTCAGTACACTGTTCCCGCCCGCGCAGACCACCAGAAACTCCGGGTGCTGCCATGTGACTTGATCGAGCTCACGACTGGGCTGGGAGTATGTATTCTGATCCAGGGCATCCTCGCGATCGCCCCAGCTGTTGTTATGGATGAGGGCACCCTGGCCCTGAGCCTGCAGGAGGACGGGCAGGTAGTTGGTGACTGGACACCCTAGTCCGATGAGGTCGGCGCAGACGTCGGTGCCTGAAAATCCGGCGTCTTGCATAATGATTTTGGCGCCGGGGGCCATGCCGTTGGGAATGTCTGGATCGAGCAGGGCGTTCACATCGGCCCCCGCAGCGCACCCCGCCACCGCGGTTCCGTGGCCTTGATTGTCCCATCCTTCAGCCACATCGGGACGGTCGCCCGAGTAAATAAAGTTCACCGCGATCACCTTGCGCTGGCTGAGGTCGACTTTCACGCCGGTGAGAGAGTTCGTTGGAGGCCAGCGGTCGAAGGTGTCTCGAAAGTAGCAAGAGTCGAGGTCGATGCCCGTATCGCACACGGCGATGACTTGGTTGGAACCGTGGATGCCCGCCTGCCAGAATGGAATCGGTCCCAAGAAATCACCGGACTGCAGGGTCCGCCGCGCATTCTGGTTCAAGGTTTGCGCCCGCATGCCCCGTTCGACGAACTGTACATCGGGATGGTTTCCGGTGAGGTCGAGAAACGACTCCAACCGAGGGTTGGCGATGCGCCCGGCAACGTAGGAGTGCGAGGGGGTTACCTGGACGGTGAGTTCGTTGAACCCGGCCGTTTCCAGACTCTTCATCAAACTCGTTCCGCCCCGGTCGGGCACCAGATGCACATACACTGGAGTCTCTGGCTCGGTGGACGATTGGCGAAGGGTGGGGCGGATACGCAGTGCGGAGTCAAACGGTTGAAGGAGATCGACGCCTGCGAGTTGTTCGATGGCCTGCCCTCGGCGACTTCCGACACGGGCAACCCAACCTTGATCTGGAATCGGTGCGAGCAGAGAGATGCCGGCGCGGAGAAGTTGCTGTTTCTGGCTGGGGGTCAGCGGGTGATCGAATCCGAGCAGGACGACCTGGCTTTGGGTGTCTAGGAGATTCGTTTGTAGCTCCTGGAGACGAGACGCGGCACTGGGATCCGAAAGGAAAGTCTTCCCGTTGAAGCGAACGGATGAGCTGGCCGCGGAGGAAAGGGGATTGGGCCGATGGGCACCGGAGGGCTCGGACGGTGCCAGGAGGCTGGGGTTGCGACTTCCCGAGCTCCGCGCCGCGTCGGCCTTCTGGATGTCTGGATCGGGAGTGGTCCACGCTTGGGGGCTGTCCTGAGAACTGGGTGGAGACAAGTCTTTTGGGGACGGTGGTGTGAACCAAACCAGCCCACCCAGGAGAGCCAGCAGCATGATACCGATCCCCGTCCGTCGAACGTACCTTCGGATATGCTCTGGGGAGGGGGGGTGGGCTTGCATGGGTGTGTTCGGTCGGCGTTTCAGGACCGGTGGTAGTTTGGAGATAGGTCCCACCTTTGTCGAAGGCTTTGTCGGAAAGTTGGAGGCAATGCTATGAATCTTAGATCCGGCACCTGGTGAATCACGGATTGCGGGGATCTCACCGATCAGGAAACAGACCCCCGAGCCGACGGCAGGCAGCAACCCGCACCCGGAAGCTGTCGGTAGTAATCCCTGCACCTGTCCTTCCATCCGTGTGATCCGCGTGATCCGTGATCCGTGGGCAACAACTCGGGAACGGTATTGGTGGCTTCGCGCGGGGTCTGTAACTCGACCGCCTGGTCCCTGGATATTTTTTGTAAGAGAGGGCTTCGGAAAATCGAAGTAGGCAGTGGAACGCCTCGGTTCGCTTGCTCAACGGAGTGAGTGATGCGGGTAGGGCGGCTCGGTCGGCCGCAGGATGTCCTCACCCCTTGTGGTGGGAGTTTCTTCCAAAGTTCGGGCTATCCCGACTGGCCCACAACCACAACAGCAACCTTGAATCTAATAGATATGAAAAACTCGCGATTCGAACAATTCGTCATGCCGGCGCTCTTGGGCACCACTTTGCTCTTCGTCTCGGGCGCACGTGCAGCCTCGGTCCTCCTCCAATTTGAGGAGTCCACCGATATGAAGCAGTGGAAACCTGTCCCGGAGAGCCAGCTCACTCCGGCCGGAAACGGCGCCTTCGTGCAAACCACTGATGGCACCAAATCCTTCTATCGATTGAAGATCGAGAACGGGGGCATCGGCGGGGCGGTTCCGATCATCCCACTGCGGGAGGCACCCGCCTTCGCCATCGACATCGCCCAAAGCTTCCTGAAGGACTTCCTGGTGGAAGGGGAAACCAAGGGCGAAGGTGAAGAGGGAACCGATCCGGAGGGTAACTGGCACGATGTGCAGCTCGGGCCAGTGTGCTATCCCGTTTACGATCCCTCCTTTGAGGGTGGCAAGTCCCCGGCCTATCTTGAGTTTAAAGTCGTGAAGCGCCAGATTCCCACCCGGGGAGACGCCAAGGCTTCGGGTCTCCAGCTCAGCCCTCCCATCGACGATGATGAGCGGTCTGAGTTTGGTTATATTCTTATCGGTTTGCATCCTGGTGACTCGCCCGTCGTGCAGTTTGGCGACGTTGGACCTACGCCGGTGGAGCGCCTGCTGCGCAAAGTTCGCACCACGTCCGCCTTTAAGCCGATTCGTTATGATGAAGGGTTGCTCGTGGCGGAGGGCACCAAGGGGGAGGTGCTGGGAAGCTTGGGCAATGAGCCGTTCTGGATCGATCCCAAGATCATCGACCTGGCCGGAAAGGAATTCGAAGGTATCGCCGATCGGGGCGGGGAAAAATCGGACCAAGCTCCGGAGTTCAAATCGGGTGGTTATGGATCGTATGAGGAGTTCAAGAAGGACTTCGTTACCAGCCCCTTCTTCCAGAAGCTTCGCGATATCCGCACGCAGCAGGTGAAGAAGGAGTGGGAGACGGTTCGGGGCATCGAGCCCACCGTCGTCCAGATCAAGCTGAACTCAGAGCAGCTCATATTGCGTGGCAAGACCATCAAAGGATTCGAACTGGACACCCCCAACATCGCTCGCATTCAACGAAACGCGGCCGGCGGCGGCCTGCTGATCACTGGGGTGGGTGCGGGAAGCGGTCGCCTGGATGTCACCTACGGGGACGGCACCAGCGAAGCGATCCTGCTGGTCATCCTCGGACCCAATGGCGGTGCGGTTGTGAACATGGCTTCGACCGGATGGACCTCCTGGAGTTACTGGTATGCCGGCAGCTGGAGCGATCAGCGCCGCTACAGCCAATTCTCCAACGATCCTCAGATGTGCTCATCAGGTGCCAGTGGTTGCGGTCCGACCGCTTGGGCGATGCTCTATGGATGGTGGGATCGTCATGGCTCCACCCGCACGCTGAAGAATCCTGGTTTGGCCGACTCCCCTCTTTATAACGACGACAGCGTCCGTGATTGCTGCCGCTACATCTTCCCTCGGGTTGGAACCTTCTGTGTGTCGGGCCAAGCGGCGACGGTTCCTTGGGAAATGAAGAATGGTTACAAGTGGGGTGATGCTCGTGGTGCGGGTTATTCCATCTCCTGGAACTGGGGTGTTCCTTACCTGAGCCCGGGCTCCGTGGGCAAGGCTCGCGATTCCATCCAGGCGGGCCGTCCGGCCATCATCGGATTGGGGTTCTACTGGCACTATCCCTTGGCTTACGGCTACAAGTCCCGCAGCTACAAGTTGTTGGGTGTCACTTGGGATACCCAACGGTACTTCAAGTGCAACATGGGTTGGGGTGGTAGCAGCCCCGAGTGGCGCAACGGCTCGAGCGTCTGGTTCGGCACGAACGGCCGCTACTTCTGAGAACGTGCTGGAATCGTAGAATCTCTCTCCTCAGTCGCGCAACCCCGATCGCTCCCAGAGCGGTCGGGGTTTTTGGCTTAAAAATTGAACGTCTTCTCCGGCACGTGAATGGTGTCGAAGGGTTTCAGATAGAACAGATCCTGCTGGTGGCCGTTCAGAACCTTTCGCATGTCGATCTTGTAGCTCTTTTGCTTGCCGTCCTCGACGCGAAAAACGGTAACTCCACTGGGCTTGGCTCGGTTGAGGTCGAAGCCGCCCGCTTCCATGACTGCGTCCATGACGGTGAGAGGCCGGTCCATCGGGAATCGGCCGGGACGGAGCACCGCCCCGGAGATGTAGACGCTGGAGGTGGTGGAAGCCAACGAGACCGTGATTTCCTCGCCCTTGAGCAGAGTCGAGTAGGATTTCATGAGGTCCGCGCGGAGGTCGGCGGCCGTTTTTCCGGCGGCCTTCAATTCACCAATGAGCGGCATGGTAATGGTGCCATCCAGCTGCACTTTGACCACGGCGTTCAGGTTGGTGCTGGCATCGAACGTGATTTTCGCCATGTCACCCTCCCGGAACGTCACGTTGGCGCTGGTAGGCTGACCGCTGGCCGACGCGGCCGCTGGCGTTGTCGTCGAAGATCCCGGTCCCCCGCCACATCCGACCAGCAGCCCTAGCAGGACTGAGAAAGCAAGGAATCGAAGGCTTCCTGGGAACCCCTGCGGGCTGGATGCGGCTGACCTGGATTCAGCGGCGGCGGAAGTGGAGAGCAGAGCCTGGAGGATGGGGGGCAGTTTCATGATCGTTTCGGTGGGAAGGGTTCGAGTTTAAAATCGGTAAGTGATCGAGAACACCACGCTATTGACGACATAGTCGCGGCCGCTCTGATTGGAGTTCCTTCGGGCGTAGCTGTAGCGCAGGCTGGGTGCCAGGTTGTCCGTGATTTCATAACGGACCGTGGTTCCGAAGCCCAGCTGATGATACCGGTCTTCGAATCCGACGCGTGGTTCCTTGCCTCGGGTATAGAAAACGTCGCCTCCGAACGTGGCGTGCTTGTGGAAGGCCCAGCCGATTCCGTTTCGTATGGTCAGTTGCTCGATGAACTGGCCGCCCTGATTCAGAGCCTGCTGGACCTCTTTGTTGATGTCCAATGTGTCCACGATGTGCTGGGTGATCTGATAGCGGGCGCCCAGCCCGGCGTAGTAGGAATTCAATTGTTGCGGATTGGCTTGGAGATCGCTCGGGTCGAAGTCGTAAGTGACATAGCCACCGCGCAGGTCGAGGCTGATCGCTTTTGTTACCTGCCAGCTGACGAACGGGCCGACGCTGACGTTTTGGTTATCCGATTGGACGGTGTCCGAGTAGTTGACCAAGCCGCCAGTGACCTCCAAACCCGCCTCGGTTTGTGCGGCGAAGCTATAGCCAAAGCGACTGAAAAACTGTTCGGATGTCCGGTCCAGGTAGGTAAATTGAGAGGAGCTGCTGAAGTAATTCTCATGTCCATAGCCGAGCTGAACTCCGAAGGCGTTGGGGCGCCAGGATGCTCGCACACCGGCCGTGTTCTCAAACCTAGGGAACGCGGCGATCCCGGTCAGCGTGCCTTGGGAAATAACGTCTTGGGAGTAGTTGAAACGGTCGTAGAGGGTAAACACCCAATCCTTGACGCGGATATCCCAGGCCAGTTCTGAGTTGGGGGTCACCCCCAGGCGATCCTGACCTTCGGTCTCCTGGTATTTCCGATAGGAGATCCCGGTGCCGAAATGCAGCATCGATTCTTGGGTGATTTGCCAGCGGGCGTCAAAATCGAGCTGTGGGGTGTGTGCGAAGTCCGACTCCTTATTTGTGTCGGCATGGAACACGTTGTCCATCCACTCGAGCGAATAACTGAGCCCGAGCCGATAGCTCAGCGGGCCGGCGATGTGGTATTCCTCCGGGTTCTGAAGGGGAGCGGAGCGAGTGGTGTAGGACCGGTCGCCAATGACTGCCGACCTCAGGGCCTCCTGGGACCAGCCGGCGAGCGGCACTCCTGCCAGGCCCGCCGCAAAACAGCCCCAAACCCCTGCCATCCGTGGAAACGAGGAACGCTGCATCATGTGGATGCAGTTCTTACTAAGCTGGCGACGAGAAAGCAATGAATTGCCATCATTCACCATGGTCCTATCGGCCGGGACTGGAAATCACTTAGCAAAAACCTGGAGCGATTCCCAAGGGTGCCTTCAGCCTCATTCCCCTGCATATCTTTTGAATTCCCCGCTGGTGGCGCTCGTTTTTAACTCTGGAAATTTTTTGACCCCGTGCTCGCGGCCAGTTACACACTGTCTGTCCCGATGCACCGGGCTCGATCTCTCAATGCACGCTTCTATTTTTTTGTTGGCCGCGAATGACCTCGCCTATGTGTGGGAAAAAGCCACTTGGGAAGGCAAGGCGATCATCGTGGTCTTGTTGTTTTTCTCGATCTTCGCCTGGTCGACCATGGCGTACAAGGCGCTGCAGATGCGTCGGGCGCGGAAGCTGAACCACTTCTTCGACCAGGAGTTTCGTAGTCAGAAGCATGTTCTGGAGGTGTATGACCGTCGGGTCGAGGTTCCCGACTGCCCCTTGTTCATGGTCTATCATCAAGGGTGTCAGGAGCTGGAAGTCCGGCTGCGGACCCCTCAGGAAGGGGTGCGGAAGAAGCATGTCTCCCTGAAGGCGATCGAGCATGTGAAGCGAACTTTGGAATCTTCCGTGGCCCGGGAGTCTTTGAAGCTCGAATCCGGTCTAATTCTCTTGGCGATCGCGGTTAGCGGGGCGCCTTTCCTTGGTTTGCTGGGGACGGTTTGGGGTGTGATGAGCGCCTTTAGCTATGTGGCGATGGCGGGAAAAGCGGATCTGGCGACAATGGCACCGGGTGTGGCGGCGGCCTTGGTCACCACGGTGGCGGGGCTGCTGGTCGCTATTCCGTCGATGTTTGGTTACAACTGGCTGGTGCATAATTTGCGGGTGGCCACGGTGGAGTTGGATAACTTCGCCCAGGAGCTCACGTCCAAGATCGAGACCGAATACTTGTTGGATGACTAGACGGGCGGCAGGCGGAGTGCAGGCATCTTCTGTGATGCGATAATTGAGACAGCCCTTAAATGAGACGATTCTCCCAACGCAATTCGCTGGTGACGTTGAATGACATCAACATCACCCCGCTGCTCGACCTGGCTTTCGTGCTGCTGATCATCTTTGTCATCACCACCCCGCTGCTGGAGCAGGGGCTGGATCTGCAGCTGCCCTCGGGGGGCGCCAAGGACAAGCCCTTCGAGAAGTCCGACATCAAGACGGTCGATATCAGTCCCCAGGGCCGCTACGTGTTTGGATCGCGCCCCATGAACCTGGCTCAGGTGGAGCAGGAATTGGTGCAGGCCTATCGAAAAAATCCGAAAATGGTGGTCTATATCCGCTATGATGAAAACGGCCCTTACAAACACTTGGCCGCTTTATTGAACAAACTGGAGATCCGGGGGATCACGCAAGTTTCCTTGCGGACCTCTCCGACGGGAAAACCCTAGAGCTGCTGTGAATCGATCCCACCAAAAGTGCCTGATCGCGTCCTCAGGAGCGCACCTCCTGCTGTTCGTGATCTTTGCCTTTGGTTCGGCGTTTTTCCTAAGCAAGCCTCCTACCGACAGCCTGCCCAAGATGAAATTCATGCCGTCGATCTTGATCGACGAGATGCTGGCGGGCGGCGGGGGGAACCCAAAATTGCCTCAAGATGAGAGCGAGGCCGCCGCCGGCTCCAGTCCCCCGATAGCGGTGCCACCTCAAGAGGAGCTCGCTCCGCCTGTTTCCACGACTTCCATTCCTCAACCCGTCGCTCCTCCGCCCCCGGTTGAGCCGGTGGATCCGCCGAAGCTCGAAAAGGTGGAGACGCCTCCGGTGACCAAACCGCGTCCCACGCCACCCAAGCGCATAGAAACCAAGGTCGCCACGAAGCCAGAGATCAAGCCAGATCCCAAGTTGGATAAGCCCAAGGTCACGCCAGAACCTGCGGAGTCAACGAAGCCGACCCTGAAGAATTCTCAGCCGGAGATCGACCTCACCAAAGTCATCACGCGGTCGAATGACGACGCGAAGCGCAAGCAGCGAGAGGCCGAGAAGAGGGCGGCCGCTGTGGCGGAAGCGGAGCGGAAAGCGCAAGAGGAAGCTTATGGCCGGGCCAAAGCCGCGGCGGAGCAGCGGCGGACCGCTCTGGAGTCCAGTCTGCAGACCCTGGGCACCGGGTTCTCCACCGATAAAGGGGTCAAAATCGATGTGGGCGGGCCGGGAGGGCAGGCCTATGGGAACTACGCTTTAACCGTCAAACAACGCTATGAGGCGGCCTGGCGGGTTGCGGCCACCCTCAACGAAGATGATCGAAAGGCCGAAATTTCCGTGACCGTTCTGCGAAACGGCACCATTCTCAACGCGCGTATCACTCGTCGCTCAGGGTTAAGCGCCATGGATCGGTCGATCGAGTCAGTGCTTCGGGATGTGAAGCAACTCCCCCCGTTTCCGGAAAATGCCCGCGACGAACAACGAACTTTTGTCATCGAATTTAACCTCCAAGCGAAACGAAGATCTGGATGAACTCCTTGTTTAAGAACCCTTTCCTCCTGGTGCTGTGGACCCTCGCTGTGCAGGGATTGCACGCCGTCGCGCAAGAGAAGATTGTCATCCGACAGGAGTTCGATCCCATGGGCTTCCCCAAAGCGATCCCCATTCACATTTCGGGTTATCCCCCGGAAGTGGACTCGGTGTTGCGCAATGACCTGTTGTTCATGGGGGTGGATGCCGTTTCGGAAAGCCAGGCCAACTACATCCTGACCGGGAAGAACGCGGGTGGGCAGGTGGAAGGCTTGTTGATGGACAAAATCAACAAGAACTACTTGATGCGTCAGGCCTTTCGCGGAGGCAACACCCGATCGCAGACCCATGCGTTGGCGGATGCCATTGCGGTCGCCTTGGGGCGTGGACCCGGGATTGCGCAGACCAAGATTGCCTTCAAAGCCCAGCGCGGGACCGCTCGGGAGATCTTCATTGCCGACTTCGATGGGCAGAATGCCCAGCAGGTCACCCAGGACAAAACCATTGCGGCGGCACCGTGTTGGGCTGGTCGCGACATGCTGTTCTATACTTCCTACAAGTTGGGTAATCCGGACATTTTCTCGCATCAATTGACTACAGGATACCGGAAACCGGTTGCCCGCTACATGGGCTTAAACACGAGTGCGGCCGTGTCACCCAATGGGCAGTACCTGGCAATGATTCTGAGTAAGGGGGGAAATCCGGATGTGTATGTCAGCGACATCAACGGCGGGAATGTTCGGCGATTGACCACGACCCGGGAGGAAGAATCTTCCCCCTGCTGGTCGCCGGATAGCCGTGAGATTTGCTATGTCTCCAAGGCAAGCGGGGCCAACCGGCTGTATCGGATCGCTGCCCAAGGGGGGAGCCCGCGCCAGATTAACACCAGTGGGGTGTCTAACTGCACCGAGCCGGACTGGTCACCGGACGGCAAGTGGATCGCCTTTACCTCCCAAGCCGGGAGTTTTCGGATCTGCATTGTGCTCACTTCGGGTGGGGATCCCGTGATTCTGGAGTCGGGTGAGGATCCCAGCTGGGCTCCGAACTCACGAGCCATCGCTTTCGTGCGCCGTCAAAACAACAATCGAGTGCTCTCTCTACTTGACGCTTCTAGTAAACGGGTCAAGGATGTCGCGCGCATATGGGAGAGCACCTCGCAACCGAGTTGGTCTCGATAAGCTCTCATCTTCACCTTTGGCATGAAAAAGAACGTTTCAATGTTTGCCCGGCTGCTGCCGGTAATTCTGGTCATTGCAATCAGCACCACCGCTTGCAAAACTCGGCCTCGTTGGGGAACTGTACTCCCTGGGCGGACCGGAAATGTTTCCGAGGAAGGCCTGCGTCCCACGACTCCCCGCACGGGCGGGCCAGGGGATTTGGGTGTTGCTCCCATTCGCCCCGGTGGCGACGGGTCTGGATTGAGTCCCATCCAGCCGGTGACGGATGGAGGCGTGGTGAGCGATCCTACGGGATCCGGACTGGATCCTTTTGGCCCTGACCGGGTTAACCGCGACGAATCCAAGTTCGCTGCCCAGACTGTCTACTTTGACTTCGATAAGTACACCATCAAGCCGAACGAGATTGAAAAGATTAAGACCGTGGCGGCCCACCTGAGGGCCAATACGACTCACCTGATGGAAATCGATGGCCACTGCGACGAGCGGGGCACCGAGGAGTATAATCGCTCGCTGGGAGAGAAACGCGCGCAGTCTATTCGGGAGTATTTGGTACGGGAGGGCGTTGGGGCTGAACGGATTCGGACGATCAGTTTTGGTGAGGATAAGCCGGTAGACCCGGGGCACGACGAGACGGCCTGGAGCAAGAATCGTCGCGGTGATTTTGTGCTGCTGACGCCGAAATGAGCGATTCGCTGAAGCGGGCGTGCTTCAGCGACGTCAAAACCTCGCTTTACTACCTGGGTTCAATCGCCTAGGTTAAGTTACTGATATGAACACTTGCATGTTGGCTCTCCTCGGTTGGCCAGAGATTATCGCTCTCCTGGTGGTGGTGATGATTCTTTTTGGGGCCAAGAAGCTTCCCGATCTCATGAAGGGGCTGGGCAGCGGCATCAAGGAGTTCAAGAAAGCCACGCGCGAAGAGACTCCGGAGTAGTTAGGAGTGCAGGCTCTGGATAGCCTTGCTTGGAGGAGCTGCTTCGAGGCTTTCTGAGTGAGCTGATTTCCATTAACCAGAGCCGGGAAGCTGAAGCGTTGAGGGGACGTCCGCTCGATCAAAGATCTGAACTCAAATCCTGGGTTGGAAAGCCCTGGGGGTCCGGCTCTCTTGATTTTTTGTTCGGAGCTTCTAGCTTAGTGTTTTCCGCGCGTCCGTAAGAACTCTGTTCGAGCTTTTGCACGAGGTGATGGCTCAAGTAAACTGGATTGATTTATGTTAGGCTGGCCTGAAATTATTGGAATTTTGGTAGTGGTCTTGGTTCTTTTTGGAGCCAAGAAGATCCCTGAACTGGCCAAGGGGCTGGGCAGCGGCATCAAGGAATTTAAAAAGGCGACGCGCGAGGTTCAGGATGACTTGCAACGAGCCATTGAAGAGGAGCCCCCTCCTCCTCCCAAACGGACACTTCCTCCAGCCGAGACGGTCTCCAAGAGCACTTCGGCCGATCACCCTGGTGAGCAGCCCAAAGTTTAATCGGTCACGGTTCTGACGCTCCATGGATTCTGAAAGGGACGAGGTTTCTCCTTCCCAGCTTGACGAGTATGCTGAGGAAGAGGGTGGGGGGCCAATCAAGTCCTTTCTCGAGCACCTTGAGGACCTGAGATGGACTCTCATTAAGTGCTTAGTGACCATCCTCATTTCGATGCTGGTCTGTATGATCGGCTCGAACTATCTCACCGCGATCCTGGAATTCCCGCTCAATCATCCGCTTGGAGTCATGGCCAAGAAGCCAAACACCGAGCTTATTCCCCTTCATCTCGGAACCAATCAGGTGGGAGTCCTTCCGGCTTCGGTGCTCGGGATTACCAATAACACGGGAAGCAACCGTGTTGCCTCACTCAATCTCGTCCCGAGTCTGATCGGCAGCAACTGGCTTCTGACCTTGCAACCTGATGTCGTGCCCTTCGTTCCCTCCACAGCCCCGAGGTTGAAGATGTTTGGACCGATGGCTCCCGTCATGGTGATGCTGAAATTGGCCTTGTTCGGCGGACTGATTCTTTCCGCTCCACTGGTCATTCTTTTTGTGGGGCAGTTTGTCCTGCCGGCACTGCACGTTCACGAGAAGAAGATCCTCTATCAAGCGGTGGGATTTGGGGCCGGGTTGTTCATTTTGGGTGTCCTGTTCGCGTACTTTGTAGTGACGGGTGTCGCGTTGATGGCCTCGGTCGATATTGCGGTCTGGATGGGGTTTGCCGCCGACGAATGGCGGGCGGAGGATTACATCAGCTTTGTGACCAAGTTCCTCCTCGGTATGGGCATCTGTTTTGAGATCCCGGTGGTGATCCTGGTGCTGGTGAAGATTGGTCTGCTGGACTACAAGAAGCTCTCGAACTTCCGGGCCTACGCCTTTGTGATCAATTTGGTGATTGGCGCGGTGGTGACTCCTTCCGGCGATCCGTTCACGATGCTGCTGTTTGCCGCTCCGTTGCATCTGCTCTATGAAATCAGCGTGATTATCGCTTGGTTCTGGGCGCGAGGCGACGCTAAGAAGGCGCTCCGCGAGACCCGCGCCTAGGGATGGCCATCTAACTAACAGAGAGCCATCCCAGGGCGGGGCACCTGAAGGCGGACGTCTCGGTGCATGGAATTCCTGCTTCAGCAGGTTCCCGCGTCCAATGTCACATCGGTGTCCCCTCCGCCTGAAGGCGGAACTCGGTACGGGGGGCGGACGCCTGGGAGCATGGAGTTCCTGCTTCAGCAGGTTCCCGCGTCCAATGACAGTTCGGTGCCCCCTCCGCCTGAAGCCCAATCCATGCAGTTGAGCAAAGTCACTGTTTGAGGTGTGCTAGCGGTATTACATGAAAAACTCAACTAAGCACCTCGACGTATCGAGTCCCCAAACAGTGACGGAGTTTATTAAGCTGCATAACGGGC
>JAEUHE010000270.1 GCA_016793885.1 Verrucomicrobiales bacterium | reverse complement strand
CCCTAGCCACTCGAAAATGTACGAACGGGCGCCTTCTTCCGAATTGAATGTTTCGCCAATTTCCCGTTTGATCCATCTCCAGCACGAATGCCTTACCTGGTTCCAGAGTTGAAGTCGCGGTGGATGGCCTGCTTCTCGCCTGACCGGCTGCGTTGTTGGCTGGTGGGTTTCGCTGTGGCCATGAGCTGCTCGGGACCTGGTTCCGTGGCTGCTGTTGCTGCTGGTGTTCCAGCTCCAGCTCCTGATGCCGCTGTCTCGGCCGATCGTTTCTGGACCGACCACATAGCCCCCCTCTTGGAGGAGCACTGCGCCGATTGCCATAGCGCCACTCGGAGCAAGGGTGGTTTGGATCTCAGCTCCCTGCACACGATTCTTCGAGGGGGAGAGCGGGGGGCGGCGGTCGTTCCAGGCAAGCCTCTGGACAGCAATCTCTACAAGTTTCTCCTAGCTGAGGCCGATCCGCACATGCCTCCCGGCAAGCGCAAACCTCTGAGCGCCGAGGAAGCGGACCTGATTCGGCTCTGGATCAACAAGATTCCCGTTGTCTCGGGGGCGTCGTCCTCCGCCTCCTCCGCCCCCAGCGAGGTGGGGAGTGTTTCGGGATCGGTCCGCCGGCCGGCCATCGCGTGGCGGCCACCGGCGGCGATGGATCCGGCCCAGGCGGTGGATCGTTTTTTGAAGCTTGCTTGGGAACAACACCGCATCAAGCCGGCCAAGCCGGCCTCAGACGCAACCTTCCTGCGCCGCCTGTTTTTGGACCTGGTTGGCCGCATTCCCACTCACGAGGAGGCGGCCACGTTGCTGGACAATCGGTCCTCCGATCGTCGTTCGCAATGGATTCAGCAATTGCTGAAGCACCCTGAGCATCCCCGGCATCTGCGGGAGGTCTTTGATGTAGTACTCATGGATCGCCGGGGCGCGAAGGCGGAAGACTCGCGGGAGAAGCATCTTTGGTTTCAGTTTCTGGAGTCGTCGTTTCGAGAGAACCGGCGGTGGGATGAGGTCGTGCGGCAGCTGATTGTAGCGCGTCCGGGAGACGCGGAAGACCGGGGATCTGAATGGTTTCTGTACGAACGTCGCAACAACGCGCAGGCGATGGCGGAGGCCATTGCGCCAGTGGTCTATGGTGTGCAGATCAAATGCGCCCAATGCCACGACCACATGGTGGCTCGGGAGATCAAGCAGGCTCACTATTGGGGAACGGTGGCCGCTTTCCTGAGGAGCAAGAACGTGGAAACTCCCGAAGGACCGGCCGTGGCGGAGTCGGCCATCGGAGGATTCGTCAGCTTCGCTAATCTCAAGAAGGAGTCGCAGCAGGCCCTGCTGACCTTCTTCAATCAGCGTCAGGTGGACGAGGTGCGTCCGAAGGAAGGCGAGAAGGAGGTCGATACGCCGGAGCTGTATCGGGTTCCGCCTGCCGCCGAGAAAACGAAGCCGGTGGTGGCTTCGATCCCCAAATTTTCACGCCGGGAGGCTTTCGCGCGGGCGGTGACCGAGGATAATCCCTTGTTGGCGCGGGCGATGGTGAATCGCATCTGGGCGCTGCTGTTTGGCCGAGGAATTGTGCATCCGGTGGATCTCATGGACTCGAAGCATCCGCCGACCCATCCCGAGTTGCTCGACTGGTTGAGTGAGGATTTTGCCCGTCATGGTTACGATGTCCGCCGGTTAATCGACCTTCTGTGCCGGACCAAGGCTTACCAGCTGGATTCCCGGGCGGAGGTCGTCAAGCCGTCCAAACCCAGCGCGCCCCGAACGGATAAGGCGGGAGCCGGGTTGCCGGAGGCCGATGCCTTTGCTCGATTCCAGCCCAAGCCGCTGATTGCCGAGCAACTCATCCGTTCCTTGCTGGCGGCGCAAGGTCCTTCCGGAGAGGAGGGGCAGAAGCTGGTCGGGTTGACTTCGACCCAGTTGCGTCGGAGTTTCGTGAAAGAATTTCCGGACGTGTTTGCCGCCGAGTATCAGCCGTCGCTGCAGCAGGCCATGTTCCTTTCGAACTCTCCGATTATGGAGAATCTGCTGAAGCCGGTGCCTGGTTCACTCAGCGAACGACTCGCGCGGGAGCCGGATGTCGACCGACGGATTCAGCAAGCCTTTCAGGCGGTTTTTCTCAGGGATCCCGATCCGGAAGAGTCTCGAGCTGCGTTGGAGTTTCTTCGATCACGTTCCATCGAGGCGGGCGTGCAGCAGTTGCTTTGGTCCATGTTCACGAGCGCCGAATTTCAGCTGAACCATTGATGAGCCGATCCTTCGCACATCTCCCGGATCCTTCCTGCGGCGGAGCCGATCATCGCGTGCACCGGCGCAAATTCTTGCAGGGCACCGTGAGTGCGGCTGGGGCGTTGTCGCTGATGAGTTGGGGAGGTTTGTTCTCGCTGCCGGCGTTCGCTGAGCAGGTCAAGCGCACGCAGAAGCGCTGCATCTTGCTGTGGCTGTGCGGAGCTCCCAGCCAGTTTGAAACCTGGGATCCCAAGCCGGGCCGACCGAGCGGGGGACCGTTTCGCAGCATCCCGACCAAGCTGCCTGGAGTGCACTTCGGTGAGTTGATGCCTCGGTGTGCCAGCATCGCCGACAAGCTGGCGGTTGTTCGGTCGATGAAGACCAATCAGAGCGAGCATCTTCAGGGGATTGATCTTTTGAATCGAGGGGCCGGTCCGCGCCCGCCGTTTGTGCGTCCCACGTTGGGATCGGTTCTAGCCCAGCAGTTGGGGCACCTCGACAATCCGGTGCCGAATTTCATCCTGCTCGACCCCTGTCCGGAGGGGAATGAGTTCAAGGAGTTCAAGGCGGGGAACTGGGCGGGGTGGTTGGGCGCGCAGTATGGTCCGGTGAGGGTGGGGGGTGACTATAAGATTGAGAATGTGCTGCGGCAGGCGGATCTCACCGCGGAGGATCACGAGGCGCGCAATGCGTTGCGACGTTTCTTGACCCGCAAGTTTGAGAACGAACGTCGGAGTGCCGCGGCCAGTTCGCAAAACGCAATTTTTGAGCGGGTGAAGGGGCTGATGAGCTGTGCGCATCTGTTCGACATCGACAAGCTGCCAGCGGCGGATCGGGAGAAATACGGGCCGGCAGCCTATGGGCTTCACGCCTTGCTGGCCCGGCATCTGGTGGAGAACGGTGCCCCGTTTGTGATGGTCGCCAACGGGATGCCGTGGGATAGCCATGTGTTCCACAATGAGATTTATCAGATGCTGGTGCCGGAGTTGGATCGGGTTTTGTTCCATTTGGTCAACGACCTGGAGGAGCGAGGGATGTTAGACAGTACCCTCGTGATCGCCATGGGAGAGTTCGGTCGCACTCCCTGGATCAACCATGCTCGAGGTCGGGATCATTACCCGAACGCTTGGAGCCTGATGATGACCGGTTGCGGCATTCGCCAGGGGGTGGTCGTGGGCGCCACCGACGTCGATGGCGTGGAAGTGGCGGAGAAGCCCTTCAATGAGAAGAATCTCTTTGCGACGATCTTCTCGGCGCTGGGGCTGGATCCGTATACGATCTACGATCTGCCGGAGCTGCCGACGTTCCATCGCGTGGAGGACGAGGCTGAACCCATCCGGGAGATTCTGGCCTGACCGAGGAGTGACGCATGGCTGAAACCAAAACCGACACGACTCCAGCAAAACCCGGCTTAAAGAAAGCTGGAGAAATCGCCCTGCCGTCCTCCGTTCTGGCCGTGGACCGGAGTCAGGATGGGAAGGTGGCCTACGTCGCCTGTCAGGATGGGGGGATTTACGAGGTGGACTTAGAGGGAAAGAAGCACGTGCTGGTGGGGCGGCACGAAAGTTATGCCAGTGGAGTGGCGGTTTTGAAGCCGGGGGAGATGTTAGTTTCTGGAGGCTATGATGGAACCCTGATTTGGCACGACCTGCGGCAGCGTTCTGTCATTCGGAAGGTGAAGGCCCATGAGTTTTGGTGCTGGGATCTGGCCGTATCGGGAGATGGGCGATGGGTCGCCTCCGTTACCGGGCGTTATGAAGCCGGCGGATACAAGTATGAGCCCGCTCCGGAACGGGAGCCGTCGGTGAAGCTGTTCGATGCGGCTACGGGTGAACTGAAGCATCAATGGGCGCATGTGCCCCCCACGCAGGCCGTGGCTTTTTCCCCCGATGGCCGTGTGGTGGCGGCGGCGAACTTGATGGGAGAAGTGCGCGCGTGGGAGGTGGATTCCGGCAAGCAGCTCGCTTCCTGGACGACTCCCGACTTCACCAGTTGGGGAGTGATCAAGAGCCATCATTACTTGGGAGGTGTGTTCGCCATGATGTTTCATCCCCAGGGCGATGATCTTTATCTGTGCGGGATGGGGCCTATGGCGGATCCGATGGCAGGGAACGGCGTTCAGCGTTGGCAGCGCTTCACCTGGCGCACCGGTGCGAAGGTGGATCAGACTCACGAGGGGGAGAGCGGCGCGGGGCTCATGGAGGCCATGGTTTTTCATCCATCGCACGAGTGGTTTGTGATGGCCGGGAGACTTTTTCAGGGGCAGTGGAATTTGGCGGCCTTCGAAACCGTCACGGGCAAGAGCATGCAGACCACCGACGCGAAGCATCGGATCACCGACCTGCGGTTCACCGCGGATGGCTCCCGGATGCTCGTGGGAAAGGCGCGTCAACCGGACAAACCCAAGGACGGGAAGTGGTCCGACTACGGATTGCTGGAGATCTGGTCGGTGGGGTGATGGGAACGGGGTTGTCCACGGATCACGGGGACCACACGGATGGAGGCGGGAACTACCTGGATGGGACGGCCATGAGCACGGCAGCTTTAACCGCGGATCTCTCGGATGACACGGATGGAAGGCCGATAGTCCGCTGCAAAGAGATAGACTCGACAAATTGGGCAATGCGGGAGTTGATCACGTGGCGCTCGGAGCCCCGAACCTGAAGGGCTCGCAGAATTGGCCGGGGGTGCTGGCACTCGCGAATTTGTTCAAAAATACGGAGGATCCCCTTCAACGCAGGCCTTTACAATGGGCACATCAGCAGCCAGTCCGTCAGGCGTAGGAAAAGCGGAGACATGTCTCCGCACTCCATAGAGCCACCCCGCTAACCACGCCATTGGAGAGGATGAACGCCTTATGGACCGCGGTGGCACGACACCGCTGTTCCTTCACGCCGCCCCATCCCCGCCAACGCACCCATTCACCCAGGACGCCCCTCTGCCACTCCGCCGCGTGCAGGAAAAGCGGCGACGTGTTTTCGGACAACGGAATTGTAAACCTCGTCGGATCGGTTCGCGGTCAACTCCATGGCACCTGGTTCCTCGCGTGAGGCTCCACCGCGCTGGACGCTGAAGCGAGCGATCGGTTCATCAAGAGCCTCTTCGGCTTCCGCAACTCACCACTCATCACTCATCACTCATCACTCATCACTCGTTCTCCACTTTCCCAGCCTTCAGGTTCACAATTCGGTCGGCCCCGAGGTTCTCCACCGATCCATGGGTCACCACGATCAGGGTTCCGCCACACTGGTGAAACGTTTTGAGGTGACGAAAGACTTCGCGGGCATTGTCCGGATCGAGGTTCCCGGTAGGCTCGTCCGCCAGAATTACCTTTGGCTGATGCAGCAGCGCGCGGGCGATCGCGGCGCGTTGACGTTCCCCGGTGCTGAGCTTGCCTGGGATGTGGTGTGCCCGTGCGCTCAACCCAAGTTCCCCAATCAGTTGGTCTGCTCGCGATTGCTGTGTGGTGGAGGCTGATCCCCAGTCGGACAGCAATACGTTTTCCCGCACGGTCAGATAGGGCACGAGATGGAACATTTGGAAAACGAATCCGATGGCGCGGGCGCGGAACGAGGCGCGGGCGCGGGCCGACAGTTCGTACAGGTTGGAATTTTGGATCGTGACCTGCCCGGAGGTGGGCCGGAGCATGGCTCCGATGGTCAGCAGGAGCGTGGTCTTTCCGCAGCCGCTGGGGCCGCGGATGACGACAAATTCCCCCGCGTTCACTTGGAGGCTGACGGCGTCCAGGCTTCGAACCTCGCCTTGGGGCGTGCGATAAAGTTTGCTGACGTTGTCGAGTCGGACCATGGGTTTATTCCTCGGTGAGGGTGACGGCGGGATCCTGGGTGATGGCGAGCACCATGGGGATGATGCTCGCGACGATCGCCAGCGCTGGAGCGGCGAGTAGGGCCTGCCAAAACAGCGCTGGTTCGATGCGAAGCGAGGCCGCGGTGACCTTGAACATCGTCGGTCCAACGGTATGCGCCATGACGGATCCCAGGGCATAGCCGGTCAGGGCTCCCACACCGCCGAGCACCGCCGAGCGGAGGCCGAACAGCATGAGGATGGAGCCCGATCCATGCCCCAAGGCACGCAAGATTCCGATCTCGGTTCGCCGTTCACGCACATTCAGAATGGCCAGCACGCAGACCCAGAGCGCGCTGGCGATCAGCACCAACGGGGTGATGAAGGCCAGATACTTTTCCATCAACTGGCGTTGTTTGGCCCGGGCATCGGCGATGGTGCGTAGTTGAATGACTTTGGCCTCCGGCAGGGCTTTCTCCAGCTCCTGGCGAAGGATTTTGAGCGGATCCTGATCCGCAGTGAGGCAGAGACAGTCGATCGCCTTGATCTCGTTGATTTGACCCTCGGCTTTCAACAGCGTTTGAACCTCGCGGAGAGGGGCGAAGACCCGGACATCATCGTCGGTGCCGCTTTCAGCCAGGGCTTGTTCCACTTTGAACTCTCGGCGGTCGAGCCGAAGTGAACCGCCTTTCTTGAGTCCGAGGCGTTGGGCGACTTCGAATCCCAGGAAGACGCTGTTGGAGGGGATGGAATATCCCATGGGCTGCTTTGCCTGGCCCGGGGCGGTGATGGTGGGAGCGAGGCCGGTCAGAATCACCTCCTTGCCTTCGAGATTGAATCGCTGTTGGAGCGACGCAACCAGGTGGTTGTAAGAGAAGAAGACGTTAGTGTAGGAGGCTAATCGGCGAAGCGTGGTTTCCGGCATGGTCTTATCGGAGTAACCCGCTGACCAGAACTGGTCCATGTCGGTTTCGCGCGGGATGATGCGCAGGTTGAAGCCGATGTCGCGTGTGACCCGGACCGTCTCTCGGCGCGAGCCCTCGGAAAGAGTGAGGTAGGCCACAAAGAGAGCCACCGTGGCCGCGATAGCCAGGACGCTCAGCAGGAAATTCAGCTTTCGATGCAGGATCTCTTTAAGCACCAGGCGCAGGACGAACATGCTTCGATCACAACGGGTCAGGAGGACTTTGGGAATAGAAAAGTGCAGGGGAGTGTGAACTGGGTGGTGATTTGAAGCAGGCGCTATTCGTCGATGGACGAATTGTGAGTTTCGTGTGGGCTGGGCTAAGAGGGGATTACGCAACGACACACAGCGGCTGCGTGAGGATCATAACTATGAAATCGATTAGCAAAATACAGGGCCTGGTCACGGCCTTGGTTTGTGCCCTCCTCTCCTTCTCGGCGCAGGGTGCATGCCTGGAGCTGACCTGTCCGCGGGACATTGTGATCACCGTCTCCTCGGCGAGCTCCCGCCCGGTGTCCTACCAACCCCGGGCGATCAATACCTGCGATCGAACACCCGTCGAGGTGCAGTGCACCCCACCTTCTGGATCGCTTTTTCCCATCGGAGAAACCGTGGTGCAATGTTCGGCCTCTTTCGGTCGGGAAACGGTGCGCTGTCAGTTTAAGGTGGTGGTTCGCGATCTAACACCGCCGGTAATCACCACCCCCAACTCGATGGAAGTTCCCTGCACGGGATATGAGCTTCTCCACGGTGGCAGCGGGGCGCTGGTGCCCTTCGTGGTGAAGGCGACCGACAACAGCGGGCTGACTCCGACCGTGATTTGCACACCGGCAAGCGGGTCGTGGATGACAGTCGGAACGAATGTTGTCAAATGCGTCGCAACGGACAAATCGGGTAACTCAGCCACCAATCAGTTTTCCATCGTGGTGGTGCCCGGGCCTCACTGTAAGGTTCGACTTCCTCCGAGTGAGTCCTCTCCGGACAACTGGAGCTTTGAGCTGGGTTTGGAAAGTTGGACACCGAGCGGAGGAGCGTTTGAGTTCCAGCCGGTGACTGGGGGGAGCATACGCCTCCACCGGGTTGAGCAGTTGAAGAAGCAAATGGAAAAGCAGATTGGCGGGGACTATTGGAGAAATCTCAGCTATCGGGTGGGAGCCAAGGGGCAGCACTGGATTGGCACCTCGGAGAACTTCTCCATCCCTCCAGGGCCGCTCTTTGAAGCGGAAGACTCCAACGACGCACTCAAGGGCACGCTCACTTCCAAAGCGTTTTTCATTTCGAATCGATTCATCCATTTCCTGGTTGGAGGAGGCCAAGACAGCGAACGGCTGCGGGTCGAATTGCTGGTGGAATCGGCCCCGTCGGCCAATGGTGCTGAGAGGTTTGGAAATGTTTGGTATGCGCCGGAGCAGTTCGTCACGGGGCACGGTAAGGAACTGATGCGTCGGGTGTCTTGGAACGCCGATGTTCCTACGCATCAGCTTCTCGGGAAGCGCGCCCGGATCCGGATTGTTGATCAATCCGAGACCGGGCATCTGAACGTGGATGATTTTCAATTCAATGATCGGGCGTTGCTCGCCCAGACCGTGACTGTCGGCGGTCAGGAACGGCCGGCGGTGGTGCTGCTGGAAGGTCATTACTATGATTGGGATTCCCCGGTCTGGGGGATGGCGGATCTTCACACGCATCCGATGAGTCACCTCGGGTTCGCGGAAAAGATCATGTTTGGGGCTCCCGACGGCGGTGCCCTCACTCCGAACGATATCGGCAAAGCCCTGGGTGACTGCAATTGCGCCCACGGAGGTTGGGATCCCTTCAACAATCCCTGTGGCGATTATCTGAGACAGGCGGTGATGATGGCCATGGACGACAAGGGCAATGATCCGCATCGCGAGGGATGGTCCAGCGACCGCATCAATGGCAACGAGTACGCGCGGTTTCGTCATTGGCCGGTGTTTAGCACCATCACGCATCAGCAGATGTGGCACGAGTGGATCCGTCGGGCTTACGATGGAGGCCTACGCGTCATGGTGGCGCTCTGCGTCAACAACCCGCTGCTGGGAGCCGCAAGCAAGGGCGAGGGCCCGATCGATGACATGAATGTGGCGACCAACCAAATCAAGGCCATCAAATCGTTTGTCGCTCGGCATGATGATTTCCTGGAGATTGCCCTGGATCCATTTGAGCTGCGGGACATTGTTCGACGGAACAAGCTCGCCATCATTCTCGGATCCGAGCTCGATGACATCGGGAACTTGGCTTTGCACCGTCGGGTGGTGGACGAGGAGAACCCGACCGCCGCGGACAAGGAGAAGGTCCGCGTGGCCTTGACGCAATTGCACAGCATGGGCTTGCGCTACATCTTTCCCGTGCACCTGATGGACAACAAGTGGGGTGGGACACCGGTATCCAACCCGATGTTGAACATTGCCAACAAGTTTTTGAATGGTCGCGCCTTGGCTGTTGAGCCGGCGACCCCCGCTGACCGCATTGATTACTGGTTGCCTCCGCGGATGGATCTTCTGGAGGAGATGGACAAGCACAAGGTGGAGATTGGGGTGGGAGCTCTTTTGCTGCCGGCGGTCGCTGGGTTATTGCCTGCGATCGCGGAGGCTTGGGGCGGCCTTCCGCCTGGGGCGGGCGCAGGATTGTTACCACTCGCGATGGTGGGCGCCGCGGGGTTAACGAGCGAGCTGCCTGAAAATCTCAAGGCGGTTCCCCCCGACCTTTGGCCCGTGGGGAACAACTATCCGACGTACCCTGACAAAAGTCCTGGCAAGGCTCCCTTCGGGCATCGGAACGCCCGTGGATTGACCAAGCTGGGCCGCTACGCGATTCAGCAGATGATGTCGATGGGTGTCATGATCGATGTGGATCACATGTCCCAGCACACCATCAACTCGGTCTTCGCCATGGCCGAGGCCAATCCGGTCGGCTATCCCGTCAATTCAGGGCACAACAGTCTCCGCTACCAGGCTAAGGAGGGCGCCAACGAGAACCATCGGACCAGTGCGCAGATGAAGCGTATCCGGAAGTTGGGAGGCCTCTTTGGGGTAGGCTATGAGAATGCCGACCTGTATACCGCCGCACGTGCCTCGACGCGCACCTACACGTCGTCGGAAGTTGATAATGACTGTGCGGGCACTTCCAAGACGGTGAGCCAGTTGTATCTCCAGGCCTTGGAGGAGATGGAGGGAAGCCATGTCGCCATGGGGACCGATATCAATGGGCTCATCGCCGGACCCGGACCCCGTTTTGGTCCTAACTCAGCATTTGCACGCAAGAGTCCATGGGATCTTCGCGACCTTATTCGCGGCCAGCGGAACGGCGTTCGCTATACACCCGAGCATGGTCGTCCGATTGCCGGTCCCGCCTTTCTCGGACATGGGGTTGACCCGGACCAGGAGTTTGGGTGGGGTAGTCCGGAGGCGCTTGATTCCAATCAGAATCTGAAGCCCGGATACACCTACAGCAAGGATCAGCGTGACTTCTTTGCGGCCCTCAAAACGTTCTTTTATTTCAAGGGCAAGGTGGAGCAGGGGCTGCCGCAAATCTTGGTTGAGCTCGAGTTGGTCAAGGTGCGGGATGCACTCAGCGATGGTTACAACCGTGACCGCGTGTATCACTACGCTCTGGGACTGATCAAAGGAATCAAGGGATGGACGCTGCACAATAACGGGAATGGCGGGTTCGACGAACGCGCCACCCGGGAGTGGCTGGGCCGCCGCGTCTTTCAGAAGGAAGTTCTTAAAAGCACGACGACCGACCCGCGGGATGATCTTTATTCCCTGCGCCTTTCGAGTCTGCGCGGGGTCTGGAATGATTATCACCACATCTTTGGAAAGAATGTGCCGCTGACGCGATGCAAGACGGTGGTGGACGGGAAAGAGTTCAAGGATTGGGACATCAACTTCGAAGGGGTGGCCCACTATGGATTGCTGCCCGACCTGTTTCAGGACATGACCAACGTGGGGATGGAATACTATGACCTGAGCCCGTTGTTTCAGTCGGCCGAGGACTTCGCGGGGATGTGGGTTCGGACTTTGGAGGCTTCCGATGCCTTCAATCGACCCCGGCTTCAGATTGACCAAGTCTATCTTTTTGGGAATCCGTTGGCCGGGGTGACGTGGTATGGACTCGAAGAGGACCGCTTGGAGGAGTCCAGCAGCCTGTCGGAGTCGCCCGCCTGGAAGCCTTCCGTTTCGCATGCCGAATGGAAAGAGGGGTGGCGGCGGGCGCTGGTGTCCTTGTCGGAAGGAGTGGAGCGGAAGTTCTATCGTGTGGTGCGGCCGGCACCCACGGGTTCACGCCCATGAAAAAAGGATCCTGCCGGGGTCGCGACGGCCGGCCTCGGCGGGATCGAGCCCTTGATGCGCGGCACATGTGGGCTGGTCATCCTGGCCGTTGCCCCGCGTAGGTCGTCATGAAGACCGCGCTGATGATGAGCAGACCTCCGGCGACCCTTAGTCCCATCCTTTTGGTTCCGGTGGTCGCCCGCTCATGATTCCCCACGTGGTGGCCGATCCACCAGACGAACGCGATGCTCCAGAGTCCGCGCGTGGCATAGACCACGTTGACGCCGGCGGCGTCGTGCCACAGGGAGATGGTGGCGGTGATGAGGATGGCCTGGAGGGCGGACATCGCGATGCCGATCAACACCCATTTCCAGGCAACCCGCGAGATGCGCAGACTTTGGGTTCCAAAGAACGGGAGTGCTGAGCCAGAGAGCAATCCCAGAAGTACAAATTGGAAGGGGAGGAAGTTGAAGGTGCCGAACCGGTCTCCCCAGCTCTGAATCATCACATCCGTGCAGGCAAAGGCCGCTGAGCAGCCCAGCGCCAGGAAGGTTGTTATTCCCGGTCGGCCGCTTTTATTGAGATCGGTGAGCCCCATGAGCACGACGCCGGCCGTGGCCAGGGCCGCGGACACCCACTGTTCGGCTCTCAACTCGATGCCGAAGATGAGCCAACCCAACACTGCCACAAAAATCACTTTGGCTCCCAGCAGGGGAGTGGCCAGGGAGACGTCGCCAACCCTCAAGGAGACTACATGCAACAAGTGGCCGGTCACATAGGCGAGCGCCGTGAGAGCCGGCAGATACCAGTGAGCCCAATCCATGGGTTTGGATTCCAGTGCGAAAAGCGGGAGAAAGAGGACGGCCAGGATGAGGTTATTGACCACGAGCGTGTGAACTACCCCGGCTCCTTCCGCATAGGCTCGCTTGTACGCGATGGACCCTACCGCGAAAACAATCGCCGCGAGCAGGGCCAGCAGTAAATACATGGGAGGCAGTCTCGCTGGGGAGGTGGGCGTTGTCTCGGAAAAACGGCGGGTCGCTTGGCTTGACTTAACGGTTGACCTCGGGCGAGCTTAGGACCATGAAGGTCAGCTTGAACTGGAAGCGCGTCCTCGAAGTCGTGGAAGCGGTGAAAGGGGAGATGTTGTCCTCCTTAACTCTTAGTCTTCTGCTTCTGACCTTCCGAATTGAGGACGGTGTTCTCCGCTTGTTCGATGGGAACGTGACTTTCAGCTATTCCAAAATGGCCTTAGCACGTCCAGAGCAGTGACTCCGTGCCTTCCTGACATTCTAGCGGGAAAAATCCTTTAATTTCCGTGGTTTGGTGAGAAGCCCGCATGTCAAAGAACACGCAGCTGGGGATCCCCCTCCGGGGGTGCGGAAAAGCTGTAGACGGCTACAGCAGTCCAAGACTGCTTCGCGACGATTTTGGCTCATCTGGAGTGCGGCAGCCCTCTGCCGCTTTGGTCCCCCCCCAGCGCAGCTGGGGATCCCCCTCCGGGGGTGCAGAAAAGCTGTAGAGGGCTACAGCAGTCCAAGACGCTTCGCGATGATTTTGGCCCATTTGGAGTGCGGCAGCCCTCTGCCGCTTTGGTCCCCCCAGCGCAGCTGGGGATCCCCCTCCGGGGGGTGCAGAAAAGCTGTAGAGGGCTACAGCAGTCCAAGACGCTTCGCGACGATTTTGGCTCATTTGGAGTGCGGCAGCCCTCTGCCGCTTTGGTCCCCCCCAGCGCAGCTGGGGATCCCCCTCCGGGGGGTGCGGAAAAGCTGTAGAGGGCTACAGCAGTCCAAGACTGCTTCGCGATGATGTTGGCCCATTTTGGAGTGCGGCAGCCCTCTCTAAGCATTACCCACAAGTTCGGAGGGCTTTTGGTCCCTATCCCAAAGGGATTGCGCCTCAAAGCCCAGGGTTGCGAGGAACGAGCTACCCTGGGAAAAGCCCATAGAATTCACAACCCCATGGTGGGTTGCGGTCCCTTT
>JAEUHE010000269.1 GCA_016793885.1 Verrucomicrobiales bacterium | reverse complement strand
ACGGAATCGCCCTGAATCGTCTGCACCTCGACGAGTTCGCCATTGATAAACCGTTTGCGGGCGGCATTCGCTTGCAGCAACAACTTATCGCCAGACGCAACTTTCAACATCCGCGACTCGCCCACGTCGAAACAGGCGCAGCCTGCACCCAATGGGAAAGAAGCCTCAGAACCGTCGGCACGTCGAACGCAAAGCGAATTCGTCTCGGCGGCGACCACGCTGACAGATTCACCATTATTGAACCCACCGTGACGACGATGAAACCGCACCGCCATGCCGGCGCGGTATTGCCGGGCGTCCCGCTTCTGGGCTTCGGTCCACGAGAGCGAGTCGAACACTTGGAACTCACGTTCGTTGCCCGACAATCGCCTGGCGGCTTTTAACGCCGCGCGAACTTTCTCCGTCACCGCTTCGATCTCGTTCCAAGTCGGCGCGACCAGCAGCGCGGATTTCACTCCGTCCAATGCCTTGAGATACGATTTCGCGGCGGCATCATGGAGTTTGTTCTCCGGCAACTCCGTCACGGCCTTCATGCGTTCCAGTTGCGCGAATGCTTCCGCTGTCTGTTTCTGCGCCGCCAGTTCCACCGCCTTGCGATACCCGGCCTTGCGTTGCCGCCGGATGGCGGTCAATTGACCGGACTTGAAATTGGAATGCCGTTCCAAAATCCGCAGCGCATCACCACGCGCCACCGAAGCGTGCTGGCCGGTGTCGCCCGACAGCACAACGCGGGCATCACGCGCCAGGTCAAACAGCCGCTTCATGTCATCAATGCCCACCGCGCCAGCTTCATCCAGCACCACCAAATCGTTTTTGGACAACGACCGCTTGGATAGCAGCAGACCTTGCAGCGTCACCGCCTTAAATCCCTCTTTTCGCAACACGTCCGTCGCCGCTGCCGTCGGCGCGCAGAATACCGGTTCAATCCGAGCCTCTTTGCAAGCGGCGACCAACTCGCGCAGCGCGGTGGTTTTGCCAGTGCCGGCCAGTCCACGCAGGCCGCTGATCCGGTCACTGGTGCGGAGGACATGGTAAATCGCCCGTTGTTGATCCTCACCGAGCCAATCGGCGGGGCGATAGCTTGGATGCAATGGCGCAACGGCATCACACCCGGCATTCACCACCTGAATCAATGCCAGTTCCGTCGCCAAAATCTGCTGCGTCGAAAATCCACGCTCGGTTTTCACCAAGTCCTGTGATTGTTTCACCGCCAATTTCAATGCAGGCAAATCAACTTCGCCCGGACGACGAGACAACGCCACGTTCAGTAGTTCATGCTCCGGCACGACCGACTTGCGCTCAAACAAATGGGCGACGGCGTGATTCAAGGTTTCGTTTTCCAAACCGGCGATGCGCCGTTGCCCGGTGCGCTGCGCCGACGCCACGAGCGTTTGCAAGGCCAGCAATTCATCGGGCTGTAATTGTGCCAGTTGCCGTTCACGCACTTCCGCCGTCGAGATGCCCTTGAGCTTTTTCGCCCGGCTTTGATGCACCGCATGGGCAATTTCATCGTTGGTTAGTTTCCGCCCCAGCTTTTGTTCCATCTCCCGCACCACTGCGTCCCGTTGTTGCGACCGCTTGGAAAAGCGTTGCACCACGTCATCACTCCCCCCTTCGATTTCAAAACCGTGCTTCGCGGGTCTGATTTGATAGCCGATTTCCTGAACCCGCTTCGCCAGTTCATTCCGATAAACCGCCGTGGCGTATCGAATCGCGTCATACATGCTGCCCGCTTGCAGCGCCTTCCAGCACTGTTCTTTGTCATCAAACGTGGCGTTGAACACGGTGCAGTGCGTGTGCAACAGCGGGTCAAGCTCGCGGGAACTGTCATGCAGAAACGCGGCGGCGACCAGATTGCCGGTGGTGCGATCCCGTTGATTGCCCTGCTTGCGGACTCGGGTTGCAGCGAAAGTCTCCAGTTCGCGAAACGCAATGCGGGTTGATTCCTCATGTGCCGTCACCAGCCGCTTGTCCTCCAAGGTCACCGCCAGCACCGAAACGGATTTCGGGGCGGAGCAGGTGAAATCATAAAACACCCGCCGTTTGTCCTCCTTTTGCAGCCGTTGCGTCAGCCGTTCATTGCTCTGCGGATTCCGGTTTTCACAAAGGGCGTGGAATTGCTCACGGGTCACTGCCTCCTTTAATCCCAGCCGCTCCGCGCCCGTCCCGATCCACTGGCCGGGACGGATTTCGCCCGCCGAGTAGTAATCGTTCTGCGCCAGATGCTCGTCGAAGTAATTCTCGGCATCGGCCAGTGTTTTATGCGCAACGGCAGTAAACATACGCTCAGAGTCTAGCCGCTCTTTCCTGCGGCATGGTGCGGTTTGCGCACAACCTTTGTTGTCGCCTCAGCCGATGAAGATAACCGAGAGCGCATGGCAACCGTGTGCCCGCCGGGCACATTCCTGCGCCGGAAACAGCGCGGTTTCACCGATGCGGATGGCTGGCTTGCCGTCATGCCTGCCAGAATGGCAGAAACGGAAGTTGCCGTGGTGTATGTGATACACCTCTCTTGAGGCGTTCCCAAACATGCGGATTCGGTTAAAACCACCCCACTTCGATTCATGCCGCCAAGTCTGGCAACGATTCGTGCTCGGTTTGTGCAATCTTTACACAAAATGAATTGCAACAATTATCTCAAAGACGAAGCGCACTACAGTGATCTCTACGACCGGCAGACCGTCGAGGAATGCCGCACTTTGGAACGGCGATTTTCTGAAGCGTCCGCAGGCACGCCAGCGGATCAACACTGGCAAACACTGCTTGTCAAAGTTGCGTTGTATTTCCTGCGTGGGGAGCGTCATGCACGAAAAGCCGATACCATCATGCTCTGGCGTGAAAACGACCGGCAACGGGACAGGCAACTTGCCCAAGCCAGACCACCCCGGGGAATTCGCTGCGTTACTTGCTTTTCCGACATGGTTTGTGAGGAGAGGGATTTTAGCGAACGGGATGGCGGAGACCAGGTGCTATTCTTTTTTAGTTGCCCGAAGTGCGTTTCCCGGCGTGCGTTCTACGAAGATGGCACAGAATACCGACGTAAGAAGATTCTTTGCAGCCAGTGTCAGAGCGAGGCAAATGTCGAGTATCAGCGCGCTGGCGGAGAAGTGAGTATCATCACGACATGTCCAGAATGCGGCAAGGTGGAGGCCGAGTCCTTGGCCGCTGAAAAGCCTGTAACGCCGGATGCAAACTATGCGACCGACCGAGAGCGATTCTGCATGTCTGAAGAAGAAGGGCGGGAGTATGACAGTTGCCGCGTAAGTGCTGAAATGTTCCAAAGGGAGCAGGCAGAACGGGAACTGCACGAGAAGCGACAGAACCTTTACGACGAAATAGCGAAGCTGAAAAGGCTAACGGTGGTGGAATTGGAGAACCTCCTCATCCCGGCACTGGAGCGGGAAAGATTCGTGCGACTCAATCTCGGTTCGCCTGCCATCAAGCGAGACGTGCAAATGTCCTTCTGCGTTCAGGATGTCAGGTCTGGACGCAGTGACCGCGACAGCGTCAAGGATTTGGAAAGGGCTATTGAGGAAGCGCTCGAAGGGACGAATTGGCGGCTGATGAGCAGTGGCATCACCTACCATTTGGGCATTCTCAACGGTTATTTGCGCGGCTTGGAAACTGAGAATGATCTTTTGGCCCTGGTGCGTATGCGCCTCAAGAGACGGATCAGCCAGAAATAAGTTCCTCAAGAAGCAGTCGCTGAAAGTTCGGCGCTTTGACTGGCCGGCTTTCCTGCGGGCACTCGGAAACCGGCCAGACAAATCGCCTCCAATGAAACCTAGACGGTCGCGCACTCATCGGTCGTTCTAAAACCGCGCTCCACTTCGCCGTCGTCCGTTCACCTCACTCCCGACCTGCTCCGTTTCGCTGCCGGTTTCAGAACGCCCGTTCAGTGCTTTGGCATTTGCTCATTTGTGCGTGAGTTTTAGGACGTTCAGTCGAACGTGATTTTTCGCGGCTTTCTGGAATTGGAAAGCCGGTCATTTTGGATGACACCATCCCCGAAGCATTCGCTTCGGAAAACGGCAGGTCAAAAACGGAGAATTGAAATCCGTTGATGCGCGTTGATGAATTCAACGCGGCTAAACGCCTGTCAACATCCGTTGCCAACACCGCTCAACGCGGTTCAACGCACCGCGTCAACGGACTTCAACCCATTTCAACGCCACAAAAGTTCATCGCTGAAGCCATCCGGCTTAATCATCCACCTATGCCATTTAATCCGGTGCGTATGCGCTAACCGCCTTGGTTGGAAACGCCCTAAACTTTGCGCTGATGAATCCTGACATCATCAACGATGCCCAGCCAGTGAAGCGCGAACGCTCCGGCGGCGGACGCGCCTTCCACAGTCGTCTCGAACAGTTCGTGGATTTCATCCGCGAACAGCGTCAGCGACGCAGGACATGGAAGGAAATCGCGGAACTGCTCCGCACGGAGAAGGGTTGTGTCATCAGCGCCCAGGGTGTCCACCAGTTCTGCCGTCGCTACACCCAGCGCCAGAGCCGGCCGCATTGGGAACGCGAGACGGCAAATTTCTCGCCAGCCAATTCGCCCGGTTCAGTGAACGAGCCACCGCGAAACATTGTGACCGCTTCCACTCCGGTAGAGCGTGCATTCCGGCGACCGAATCCCAGCGACATTAAACTCAACGACCCCACAAAAGTATGAACATCACTCGACGCATCCACTTGAATCCTCAATCGAAAGGCAATCTCGGCAAAAGTTTTGAAGCGGAATTCCGCACCGCCTGGCTCGATCGGCTCGGCATCCCGTGGAGCGGCTCAGACCTCGACGACCGCCACCACACGTTTGCCAGTCGGCATCCCGGCGCAGTTCAGTCTTACCAACTCGGCAATGAGCATGAGAGCAAGACCGCGCTGCTTAAACTGTTTCGACGGGTGCTAAAGGATGCTGCGCCCGTCCACGTCATTGACACCCGCGCCCAGGCCGATGCGCTCATCCTCGGCGCGATGGACGAACTGCAAGTCCTCGACATCTGTGCCGATCAGGGTGTGCGGCTGACGTTCTTTTTGTTTCCCACCGACGACACCGAGAGCATGACCAACGCTGGGCGACTCTTTCTCTACGCCGGCGACCGCGTGGATTACGTGATTGTTCACAATCCGGCTAAGGCGCGCGGTGATTTGTTCAAAGGCTCGCAACTCGAAAGCCAACTGACCGATTTCGGTGCGAAGGCCATCACGTTGCCGACCATCACCCCGACGACTTTGCTCGCGGCGGAGAAAGCCGAATCAGTGGCCAGACGCGGCCTGAGCTTCGCCGAACTGTCCAACCCGGACGCGAAATACCTGGAACGCTTGCTGGCAGGAGAAATCCAATGGGCCATGCAACGGATGTTTCGGCAGTATGACGCGATTGCCGATCTGCTGTTGCCGACCGAGTTGGTTTCGCAGGAAAAGCCAGTTGTGAGAGCGAACGAAAGCCCGAAAGCAGAGCCGCAACCACAACTCAACTTTGAGGAATGACGTATGGACCGGACTGAATTCGATGTTCTGTGCGAGGGAGCAAGCGCGGAAGAAACCCGGCTCTTGTCGAAACTGCTGGCCGAATGGTGCGACGGCGATGAACGCTCGTTCCCCGTTCATCTTGCCCTGCTCACGAGGGCGCAATGGCGGGCGGCTGCCAGCGTGCCCCGGTCAGTTGACCAGTCACGGGAAATCTTGGAGCGGACATTCAGCGAGCACCGGCAACACATCATTGGTCTCGCGAAAAGTTTCGCGCAAGCGACCGAAGCAAAGTTGCAAGCCTTGGAGAAATCTCAGACCGCACAAGCACGGCAGGCCGGAGAGTCCGTGGAAACATTGCGCTCGCAACTGGCCGAAGTCAGAGCTGTGGCCAGATTGATGGAAGGCGACTTGCGGACTGGTGCGGAGGAATGGCGCCGGGCGCATAAGCAGTTCGAGACGGAACGCCGCAAACTCGACACCGCCCTGGCGGCGATGAACCAATACTGGGACATCCAGCAATTGGTTTTTACAGGATTGTTGTTACTGGCCGCGTGTGGCATCGGCCTTTTGATTGGTCATTTCGTCTGGCGCTGACTTCACCGTTCCGGCATCGCCGGAAACCCGCCGGAACCAGCGCACGCTCCGCGCCGTGATCGCCCCCGGGCGCCCGTGCGTTCACTCTGCTTCGCGCGCGTTCGTTCCGGTTTGAGAAGCACGCAGTCGCGTGGCGCTTCCGTTGGGAACTTGGCACCGGTCACTCCGCTTCTTTCCCCCATTCCGCTAGACG
>JAEUHE010000268.1 GCA_016793885.1 Verrucomicrobiales bacterium | reverse complement strand
TCTTGAAAAAGCGTGGGCCAAAAACATCGGCGCCAACGCTCCAATCGAACTCACTTTCCGGTGAACAAAAAAACTAAAAACCCTTGCCGGAGTAACTCAGATGTCTGGGCTTTGAGGCGCTATCCCGTTGGGATAGAGGTCCAAGATCTTCTGAACTTGTGGGTAATGCTCAGAGCCCTCTGCCGCTTTGGTTTTCCCAGCGGAGCTGGGTTCCCCCCCTCCGGGGGCAGCGGGAAAGCGGTAGAGTTCTACCGGAGATCAGAACGATAAACCTCATCGGATCCGTTCCCGATCAACTCCAAACGCTTCGCGCTACTGGGCTAGGCGGCCCATTCATCGGAAGGGCGTTGGGTCCATTCACCGATTGGTGAGGCTCGGCTGCGTCAGCATAGGGCCTGATTGATGGTTCGAGCGCTGGGTGTGGGCCGACGCTACCGAGAAAAGCCAATCGGACGGAACTTCACAAACCACTTATCGACAGTCATTTAAAAAACCTACTCAGGTCTCTCCCCTCGACAACCGATGCATTGAGTTGGGAGACATCTCCACTGGCATGGATCGTGCACCTGATCAAGCGCCGGGATCGAATGCCCGCGACCCGGCAAACAGTCCCGGAATCAACGCAAGAAACGTGTAGACAGCCGATGAAAAAGCCAGTCAATAGAACGAGTTGCAACGCTGGGGACATGGTGCAAACTAGCGGGGCTAAAAACTTTATGAACGGTCGAATTTGGACCAGCATGGTACGCGGGGTGGCGCTGATCGGCGTCGTCCTGGCGCTGGGTTGGGCCTGTCCCATCCAGGCGAAGGACGGCGAGGACGACGATGACCCGCCGAAGCAGGAGGATCACGACGATGATTCGGATGATTCCCCAAAGCTCAAACGGCATGGGACGGTCGTCGGACTCTCGGGCGACTCCAAGTCGGGCAAGGGCAGCGGCAAGAGTCCACGACCCGAAATCCTCCCCTCGGATGTCAAAGTTCTCATTGAGAAGTTTAAGGCGGACCGCGAGAAGTTCCTGAAGGAGCAGCAAGAACTTGAACGCCAGCTCAAGCTGGACTCCAAGGCCAACCGCGACACCCTTCGTAACCAGCTCAAGTCGAGCCTGGACAAATGGAAAGAACAGCAGAAGGAGTTTCGAGATCGGCTGAAGGACCGCATGAAGGAGATCGAGCAGTCCGAGATCGAGGATGTCGTCCGTTCCGGCAAGGGCGGGAAGGGCAGCGGAAAAGGAAGTGGTGGTCGCGACCGTAACGACAAATAAATCGCTGGAGCAAGCCGCGTATGAAGTTCGGAGATTGCCCCATCGTGATCGGGACAGCTTGGATCGTCTGGCTGAATGAAACGCAACACAGTGTCTTGGTGGATGAAGCTCATTCTGGCCGGCCTGTCCCTCACAGGAGCTACGATGCGAGCTGAGACCATCGAACTTCCGCCTGACTTTTCACCCTGGACCTGGGTGGTCGATCTGTGGGCCGACGCGGGCTACCAGGACAATTTACTCCTCTCGAAGGATGCCCGGGAAGCCAGCTCCTTTGCCCAACTGGGTGGACAGGTCGGGTTGATGCGCATCCCGCTCGGTCGCTTCCATTTTCAAACCAGTGTCACCGGACAGGAAAAGCGCTTCATCGATGGCCTCAGCGTGGATCACGAAAGGTCTTTCACCGCGGCCACCGAGATGTCGTTGGATATCGGGCAGACCTGGCGCGCCTTGCTAGAGGTGAACTATCTCTTTCAGGACCAGGTCTACGACGCTTCGGTTAACGAGACGAACCTCACCTCGCTTCCCGTGATGAGTCACACCGTGGAGTCCCGCCCCGGAATTCGGCGAGACTTCAACGGGGGCTGGTGGAGCGAACTGGGAGCGAATCTGCTGCGCCAGAGCTTCCAGCAGGATGACCTCGACGGGTATTGGGAAGCGGGCCCACGGTGGCTGATCGGACGCCGCTATGGACGCAATTCAGAAATCTCGGCCGAGGCGGGGGTCTATCAGCGTTGGTACGACGAGCGGGTCACCTACACCTCGACTGGCACCCCGGTGGAAGGCGATCCGCTGAGTTACCGTGCGACGTCCCTCACCCTGCAATGGAAGCATCAGTGGGACGAGAAACGCCGCTGGCGGACCATCAGCCGAGTGACTCTGGAGCGGAACCAGGACAATGGCTCGGATTACTTCGGTTATGACCGGGTCACCGTGTCCGAGCAACTGCGGTACCGAACCAAGAAATGGGAATGCCGGGCGCAAATCCGCTTCAGCCACTATGTGTATGGATTGCAGGAGGCCGACGACCAGCAATCCAAACGCACCCGCAGCTCACTCCGAGCCACCCTTCATGGGGAATACATTCTGACCCAGAATCTTTCGGTTCACGGAGACTATGAACTTGAGCGCGCGATCTCCAATCGCACTCTCGACGAATACACTTCCAACACGGTCAGCCTAGGGCTGGGTTACGACTTTTAGGATGTCGCAGGGCGTAAACAGTCTTTCCCCCAACCACCGCGGCGAGCGCAAGCCGCGCTTCGAGCGTTCCGGCTGGTTTCTCGTCGCGGTCGTGGGACTGATGTTGATCGGCTTTGGCGCCGCTCTCATTCTGCTCACCCGCCAGCAGGAGAGGGACCTCAAGAAGCAGATCGTCAGCCGCGATGCCGAGATTCTCAACGCAGTCGCGCGACTTCATCTCTCCGAGGTGATGACCGAATCCGGTTTGGAGGAGGCCGACGAAACCGCCTATTTTCAAGCACTGCTCAAAACGTCCCGGCTCAAGGGCGTGGTGGCGGCTCGGCTCTTTGACGAGCGGGGAACTTTCAGCGCCTCCTTCCCCATCAATGTGTCGGAGGGCGAGATGGATCCGGCAGATATCGAGAGCCTGACTCGGCTAAAGCCCCAGTCCCATTTTCAACCCCAGGTCGCGATGGAGGACCTTTTCTTCGATGCGATCGTCAGTCCGGAACAGCGCGACAAACACTTACCCCTGCTCGAAGTAAACATCCCCCTGCCCAAGGCGGCGGATCGAGGCATCGGGGCCATGGCACAATTCCTGATCGAAGGGCACACCATTGCGCGTGAATTTGAATTGCTGCACGCAGGCCTGGTGCGCCGGAACCTCGGGGTGTTCGGAACCGGGGGACTGCTCCTGATTGTGGCCGTTGGATGGGCCTTCGGCCGGCTGCAATCGGTGAACCGAACTCTCTCCGCCAGGACCGACCGTCTGCAACGCGCCAACCAGGAACTCGCGTTGCGCGCCAAAACCGCCGCGCTCGGCAGTGTGGCCGCTCATTTGGTGCACGGGATGAAAAACCCGCTCTTCGGGCTTCAAGCCATCGCCCAGGAGCGATCGCAGGATTCACCGTTCATGCCGGACCCGGACTGGGCGGTGGTGTCCTCGGCCGCCTCCCGATTGCAAGATCTGGTGAACGAGACCGTCACCCTTCTGAGCGAGGACCCGGACGCGGTCCAGTTCGAGCTGCCCCTCGCCGAACTCATCGAGCAGTTGAGGCACAAGGTTCAGCCGATCGCCCGCGAGGCCAGAGTGGAGTTCGCCATCGAGGGTGTCGTCGAAGCGGACCTCGATAACCGCACGGCAAGCCTGGTTCATCTGATCCTGAGCAATCTGATCCACAACGCCATCCAGGCCACACCGCCCGACCACAAGGTTGCGCTACAGGTTTCTCGCGAAGGATCATCACTGACCCTACGCGTCTGTGATCAGGGCACAGGTATACCCGAGCACATCCAGAAGACTCTCTTTACCCCCTGCCGCTCTTCGAAGTCGGGGGGAACCGGGATCGGCCTCGCCATCAGCGCGCAACTGGCTCATCACCTGGGAGCCGTGCTCCAACTCGTCCAAACCGGACCAACGGGATCCATCTTTGCCCTGGAGCTGTCACCGTTCGGTTCCCCGGCACAAACGGAATCCCAGTTAGCCGAGCCCGAATCGGCCCCGACAGCTCGAGCGACAACGGGTCGCCCGGGTCACCCATCAGTCGAGGACCAGAACCCAAGGCGGCGAATCGTTCCGCTCGAGGTGTGGGCCATGATCGGAATCTGCCTGTCGGTAACCACTCAAGCCGATGCCCAATCACCTCGCTGGCGCTGGGCCAGCCCAGCACCCCACGGCAATCATGTTTTCGACTCCGTCAGCGATCTGGGCCTCACCGTGCAGGTCGGCGACCGGGGACAAATCCTAGCCAGTTCCGACTTGGTGGCTTGGGAACCACTCAGCTCAGGGACGACCAATTCGCTGCGCTCGGTGCTCTTTTTCGGCGAACGGCTGCTCGTTTGCGGCGAGCGAGGAGTGTTCCTCTGGGCCGATTCCCTCAACGAAATAAGACCCGCTACGAACGCACAACCCACCGCGGACTGGATTGAAGGAATGGCCAGCTCGGATCGAGAGTTGGTGGCGGTCGGCGACAACGGTGCCGTGTATCTCAGCACGACCGGAACCAACTGGACTCGACAGGCGGCCGGCTTCGACGCCTGGCTCACGAGCGTCACGTATGGACGCACCAAGGGGTTTGTAGCCGTCGGCGAAGATGGGTTTATCGCCAATAGTTCCACGGGAACCAGCTGGGACGTCCAAGACAGCGGAGTGACCAACTCGCTCTACCGGGCGCGATTCTTGAATGGGATTTATTATGCCACGGGCACTCGTGGCATGCTGCTCTGGAGCGATGATGCGCGTGATTGGACCGTGATCCCCACCGGCGTCACCAACACCCTCTTTGACATTGCTTGGAACGGGTCAACGTTCGTCCTCGTAGGCGACGGGGAGGTCCTGGTTGGAAGCGGAGATAGCCAATGGGTCAATGCCTTCGGAAGCGGGCGCACAAGCTATCCGCCGCGCTGGACTTACTACAACGCCCATTGGCAGGGACAGGAATACCTGCTCGGCGGCCGCGTCGGAATGACCGTGCACGGATTCTCCACCAACGCCCTGCTGTCGGAAATGAACCTGGAGTGGGAGACCGATACCGACACCGTGCGCAACTGGCTCTGGGAGGTCGTCCGCCTTCCCAATCGCTACGTGGTGGTCGGAGATCTCGGCACGCTGATGACCAGTGAGGATGGATTCAGCTGGTCCCTGGAGCTTCCGCCCGACACGGCCACCAACGCCGTCTTGCTTGGCGTCGGCGGAGACACCAACACCCTGGTCGCGGTGGGTTCAAAAGGGACGCTAATCTACAGCCACCACACCTTAACGAACGTGGTCTACACCAATCTGGTGGCCGTCGGTCTCGACCTCACGAACGAGGTCGTGACGACCAATCTGGCCAGCACTCTGGGGATCGATTGGGTTGCCTCCACCTCCCAGGTGACCACCAATGACCTTCAGGGGATCGTCCGGTTCGGCCAGGACCTGATCGCCGTTGGCGGCAAGGGAACGGTCGTGCGCAGCTCGGACGAAGGAGTTACCTGGTCGCTGCTGCCTAAAGCGGGGGATGCTTTTCTCTCCGGCCTCACCACCTTCTCCAACCTTCTGGTCGCCACCGGCAGCAAGGGGACCATCCTCACTAGCACCAACGCCACCCAGTGGACGACTCGTGCGAGTGGAACCACCAACTGGATCTATCGCGTTCGAAGGCTGAACGATCGACTGTTCGCCGTCGGCGACCGCGGAACAATTCTGACCAGCGAGGATGGAACCCGCTGGACTCCGGAGCCCAGTGGAACCACACGCTGGCTGAACGACATTACCTGGGCGGAGTCGGTGGCGTCACCCGCCTATTATATCGTGGGAAACCAGGGAATAGTCCTGACCCGCACCAACGGTGGGACTTGGAAACTAGCCGATAGCGTCACTCAGAGATCGCTCTATGGAGTGGCGCAGAATGGTCACGGACAACTGGTCTCGGTCGGCATCGAAGGATCCATCGTACGGAGCCAACTGACTCTACCAACGGTCCCCATCCAGGTTTTGGGGTTCCGTCCGGAAACCAACCGGATGGTGTTTCTGTTCAGCGGCGTCACCGACCAACGATTCACTCTGGATCGTTCCTCAGATATCTCTTCGCCCACCAACTGGTGGCTGGGCCCAACCTTGGAGTTCCTGGACAACTCAGGGACGCTCCTTTACGTCGAAAACCTGGCAACCAACTCGCCACCCGTGCGGTATTTCCGAGCACGCCAAGTGCGCTGACGGTTGTGCGCTGGAGCGCAAATGATTTGGACTGCTGTAGCCCTCTCCAGCTTTTCGCCCCCCCCGGAGGGGGATCCCAGCTCCGCTGGGGGGACCAAAGCGGTAGAGGCCTCTCATCTCTGCCCCTAAATCTCGACGCTAGACGTGAAGTACAATTGGCAACCCTAGAAAGGTAGGGAGAGACTCCGTCGAGCCCATGAATGCCCAATGTATGGAAGAGTGCAATAAGGTCACCGCGGAAAGCGATGATAGGTGATCGAAGTCAAGAACCCTTATCGGCCTGCCCTCTTGTTTAGGTGCGAGCCTGGGGCCATTGTGGGCTCAACGCTAACGTGATTGCACCAGCCGCTGTTCGAACAGCACCTCGCCCTGCTGGGGAGAGACCATGAGCAATTGCAATCCGGTGGTCCCGAAACCCTGGCACGAGAAAAAGTCACCCGGCCGACCCGAAATCACCTCTCCAAACCGAGTGCGGATGGTGGTAGTGAGGTCCCCTTTGATCGAGACCAGCTCGATCTTTGCCGCGGCATCGACGGGCTGCTTTGGACTGAGAACGATCTCACGAACGCTTACCGCCCGCGTGGCGCTGAAGGCTTCCGGGACAGCCTGCACGATATAGTGGCTGCCGGTGTCCTCCTGGTCCGGAACACGAAGCAGATAACTCTGGTAAGTCTTCGACGGAGCCGAGGCGCATCCGGCCAGCGTAACAGCGGCGATGAGTGCCATTCCCAGGGAGGTGAGGTTGTTCATGATAGTGGTGCGTTGAACGTTCGTTACGAAGTCCACTTCGGCCCGCCTTCCAGAAACTTGAGGGGAATTCGGTATTCCATTTTGCCCCCCCTATCGTTCAGCATAGCGCCACATGATCGCCCGAGTGACTCTGGAAATCGCGCTCCGCAAGGAGTTCGATTACCTTGTACCCGAGGAATTGCAGGCGGGAATGGAGATTGGCACCCGGGTGAAGGTTCCGTTTGGAAGCCGCCAAGTGATGGGCGTGGTGACCGCCTTGCCCGAGACCTCCACCCACACCCAACTGCGCTCGGTGCTGAAGGTCGTCGGCAAACAAAGCCAGATCACGCCGCGAATTCTCGAGCTGGCGCGGTGGATTGCCAGCTACTATTGCTGCGCGGTGGAGACGGCGATCAAAAGCGTTCTGCCGGATGCGGTGCGCAAGGAGAAGGAAGGCTGGCAGGAGCGGCTGTTCGTAAAGGCGGTCCCCCTGGTGGGGGAGTTTCCCAAACTAACCCGACGCCAGCTCGATGTCTGGCAGATCATCGAGGAGCGACGCGAGATCGCCCTGCAAGAACTGCTGCGCCTGACCGGCACCACCGCCGAAGTGGTGCGCCGCATCGAGGACCGCGGCTTGATCCAAATCGCGCCCGCCGTGGTCGAACGAGATCCCTACGCCAACGAAACCATCGTTCCCACCACTCCACTCACCTTAAACACTGAGCAAGCCTCCTGCCTCAAAGCCCTGGTTCAGGCGCTCGACCAGACCCCAAGCCAATCGGAACTCAAAGCTCAGGGTCCCAAAAAGCCATCCGTCAACATCGGCGCTCCCTCTACTTTCCTGCTGCATGGTGTTACCGGCAGCGGCAAGACCGAGGTCTACTTGCAGGCCATCGCGGAGGCGATGGACCGCGGTCGCGGCGCGATCGTGCTGGTGCCGGAAATTTCCCTTACCCCGCAGACCGTCGAGCGCTTCAAAGCCCGATTTTCCTCCGGCAAACACCAGACCCTGGTGGCGGTGCTCCACAGCCATCTGTCCACTGGGGAGCGTCACGACGAGTGGCACAAGATCCGGCAAGGCCGCGCTCGGATCGTGATCGGCGCCCGCTCGGCCATCTTTGCTCCCGTCGAGCCCCTCGGGTTGATCATTGTCGATGAGGAGCATGAGCACTCCTACAAGCAGGAGGAGGCGCCGCGATATCACGCCCGCGATGTCGCGGTTGTCCGTGGCCAGATGGAAGGTGCCGTCGTGGTGCTGGGCTCGGCCACTCCCTCGATGGAGAGTTACTACAACGCCAAGCGCGGGAAGTATGCCCTGCTCGAGATGCCCACCCGAATCGATGATCGCAAGCTCCCGCTGGTCCGGATCGTGGACATGCGCAACGAGGCACGCAAAGCGAAGGGTCCACCGATTTTCTCGCAGCCGTTGAAGGAGGGCATCCAGTCTCGCCTCGATCGGAAGGAGCAGGTCATGTTGTTCCTCAACCGACGCGGCTATTCCACCTCGCTCCAATGCCCGAAGTGCGGCTATGTGGCGGGTTGTCCCAACTGCAGCATCTCCCTCACCTTCCATAGGTCGCAGGGCCTGCTCCGCTGCCACATCTGCAGCCACAGCGCCCCGGCTCCCACTCAATGTCCGGAGCCCAGCTGCCGGAACCCAGGAATCCGCTACTCCGGGCTAGGCACCGAGAAGGTGGAAGAGACGCTCCGCAAACTCTTTCCCCATGCCCAGGTGGCCCGCATGGACTCCGACACGCTGCATCGCAAGGAAGACTATCGCCGGATCCTGGGCGACTTCCGCACCGGCAAAATCGATATCTTGGTCGGCACGCAGATGATCGCCAAGGGACTTCACTTTCCCAATGTCACGATGGTTGGAATCATCCATGCCGACCTGAGCTTGCACATGCCCGATTTCCGCGCCGGCGAGCGGACGTTCCAGCTCCTCACCCAGGTGAGCGGTCGGGCTGGCCGAGGAGACGTGGAAGGCGAGGTGTTCGTGCAGGCGTTCACTCCGTTCCACCCCGCGATTCAGTATGCCCGGCGTCACGACTTCCAAGGGTTCTACGATCAGGAGACGGAGTTTCGAGAGCAACTGAAGTATCCCCCTTTCAGCCGCATTGCCCTCCTGACCCTCAAAGGCAGAAACGAGGAAAAGGTGGACTTCACCGCGAGCCATCTCATGCGCGAGATCGAACGGCTGTTCACCGGCTGGAAGGATCTGGTGCTGGCCGGCCCTGCGCCCGCTCCCCTGGCCAAAGCCGAATCGTTCTACCGCTATCAGCTGATGATCCGCTGCCGCCAAATGACCGCCTTGAGCCAGAAACTATCCCACTTCCTGGTCGGACGAGAGTGGCCCGACGACATCACGGTAACCGTGGATGTCGATCCCGTAAACATGGGTTAGGAGGTCCTGAAAAACCCTATTTAACCGCAGGAACCTCCCCCACTTCGCATCACAACCCGCTTCGGCCCCCTCCGAACAGGGACTTGTCAGCCCGCGGATCTGCCGTAGGTTGCCTGATGCTCTCACCACTTAGAAGTCTTGGAAGCGGCTCGGGACTGGCGCTGTGCTTATGTTTGTGGATGGCGCCGCTTGTGGAAGTCCACGCAAATCCCCTCCCCTTCGCCGCCAACGCCGACACCCTCGCTGATCGCATCCATAGGGAAAGTGTGGGCTCGAAGAGGGCGAGCTTCACCGCCATCGCCCCGCCCTCGATCGTGCGGCAAGGCCAGGAATTCACGGTCACCGCCACCGATTTTGAGTTCAACCCCAGCACGCTCAACATCAAAGTGGGCGACAGCGTTGAGTTCAGAAACCTCAACGGCACGCACACGGTGACCGGAAATGGCGCCGAACCGTTTTGTGGCCAGGCCCCCATCTCGGCCAACTCCTGCCGAGTCACGTTCAACGTTCCAGGCGTATTCCCCTACCGATGCCTCTTTCATTCGAGCGGAGGAAGCGCGCCCTCCGGCATGGCGGGCTCGATCACGGTGGAGCCGGCCGACCTCCCCAACCTCCGTCCCATCCGACCCATCGGCTGGAGCGATGCTCTGGTCGCCTCCACCGAACGTGGAACACGCACGACCGCTGCGGTCTTTGGGAGCGATCAAGAAATCTGGATCCATTGGGCCATGTCCAACAGCTCCCCAAGTGTCGACGTTCACGAGCGATTTTCCAGCGAGTTGCTGGTCGATGGAGCATCCGTGGACACTTGGTTTCAAGACGGCCTGACGGCCAACACGTCGGTGTCCGTGGAGGATATTAATATCGGTAAGCTCTCCCCCGGGTTTCATACCCTGAGGCTTATCCTGGATCAAGGAGACAAGGTGGCGGAGGAGAATGAAGCGGACAACGTAGCGGACGCCCACTTAACAATCTCCGTTCAGCCAGAGCGACCCCGGGTCGAAGCATCGTCGTCAGTGGATGGCTCCTTCACCGAGGTGCCCGCAGCCGTGATCGACGAAACGGCTAACACCATCACTCTCCCCCTCCCTCCCACGACTACATTCTGGCGGTTGCGAGCGAGCACGTCCGTACTCATTCTCGAGATGAAAATTCAAGATAGCTCCGTTGTTCTGCGTTATCGCGAGTGATTCCGGAGAGAATGGCTGGTCCACTCCGTCGGACTCCCCTTAAACTCCTCCCGACCGATCCCGGCAGCCTTAACTCTGTCGGCCTCAATCTTGCACTTGTCCTCGACTGCACCGGCCGGCAGACTCTTTCTAGTCTTGGGGCGCTTTTGCGCGGCGGAGCTCCTTCACCCGCTGGTAAGCGGAAGCTGCCCGCAGATTCGAACCATGAAACACATCGTGACTTTATGCCGCCCTATCGGCTGGGTGGCAGCGCTCCTGGTGGGAGTGGCTATCCTATCACCATCGGCGACGCAGGCCGTCGGGGTTCAGCTGGCTCCGGCCACTGCCAATCCCTACTCCGAGCGCAGCGGCGAACTGCTCCTGGCCGAGCTGAACTGTGTGGCGTGCCATACCGCCGACGCAGCGGCGGCTGGCCGGCTCTTTTCCCGCAGCTCCCCGCAACTGCAAGGCATCGGGTCACGGGTTACCCCACAATTCCTCCGCAGCTGGCTGACCTCCCCCCACGCAGAGAAATCCGGCACTCCCATGCCCGACTTGCTGCATGGCCTCAACGGAGAAGCCAAGGCGGAGGCCGTGGACGCCCTGGTTCACTTTTTAGCCTCTCAGACCGGCACCAACACCACTTCGTTGAGCCCCGTCCATCAAAGTCTAATCGACCAAGGACGTGCGCTCTATCACTCCGTAGGTTGCGTGGCCTGTCACGCGCCGCAGGATGCCATCGGGACCGCGACTACGGAAACGGTTGCTGCGCTCCAAGCCAATTCGGTTCCCCTGGGATCTCTGGCCAAGAAGTTTTCGCTTGAGGATCTGTCCTCGTTCTTGCTCGACCCGCTTCGGACGCGCCCCTCCGGCCGAATGCCCTCGCTCAGTCTCAAGCCGGGCGAGGCTCGAGCGATCGCCGCTTACCTGCTCCGGGAACAGGCCACCCACGCCTCAGCCAATCCGGAGGTGACTCTTCCCGGGTTGCACTATGACTATTACGAGGTCTCAGCCAGCCAGGTGGCTGATCTCGACAAAGCCTCCCCTGCCGGCGGCGGGTCGGCCGACGGTTTCAGCACCAGCTATACCAAACGCCCTCAACAATACGGACTGAAGTTCCATGGGATGCTGCAGGTTCCCAAGGACGCCACCTACGTGTTCTTTGTAACGGCGGATGACGGTGCCAAGCTCTGGATCGATGGCCAGGTGGTGGTCGACAACGATGGCATCCACGCGCCGCAGGAAAAATCCGGGAAGGTAGCACTGAAGGCCGGAGCTCACTCCATCGCGCTTTCGTTCTTCAACCAGGGGGCCGGAGCCGAACTGCAGGTGGGCTGGGCTGAGGAGGGCAAACAACGCCGGAGCATCCCCACCAGCGTCCTCTCCCACAGCGGCCGGCCGATGTCGCCGATCCAACCCGAATCCCTGATCCTGGACGCCGCGAAGGCAGCCCGCGGAAAGGAGCTCTTCAGCAGCATGGGCTGCGTCGCATGCCATCCCCTGGGAAACTTGACCGCAGGAACCGCTCAGCGTGCGCCGGATCTGACGCAGCTGAAGGCCGACCAAGCGGACGGCTGCCTGGGGTCACCCCGTCCGGGGCTTCCCCGTTTTGACCTCAGCACCGAGCAAAAGGCCGCGCTTAAATCAGTACTCGCGCAGGTCAACCAGCTGAAGGAGCCGCTCAGCGCCAAGGACCAAATCCGCCATCAGCTCTCGGCCCTGAACTGCTACGCGTGCCACAGCCGCGATGGCATCGGCGGCCCCGATCCGAGCCGGTCCGAATTCTTCAGCACCGTCGATCACGCCGATCTGGGCGATGAGGGACGCATCCCGCCTCACCTCACCGGCGTGGGCGGCAAACTGCAAGCCAACTGGCTGAAAACTGTCCTCCTGAACAAAGGTGCCGCCCGCCCCTACATGGCGACCCGGATGCCTCAGTTCGGAACCAACGCCATCGGGTCCCTGCCCGGCCTCTTCGAGACCGTGGACGACCCAAGCGCGGCTGCAAATCCGACCCAACCGCCAACCCCGCAGCAGATCAAGGCGGGACGTCAGCTGGTGGGAACGGGAGGCGTGTCGTGCATCGCTTGTCATACGTTCGCGAAACAGAAGTCGCTCGGCATCCCCGCGATGGACCTCACCCTCATGACCCAGCGCCTCAAGCGGACCTGGTTCGATCGTTATCTCAAGGATCCGGCTTCGTTGCGTCCGGGGACCCGAATGCCGTCCTTCTGGCCCGACGAAACCGCAGTCAACCAGGATATCCTGGCGGGCAACACCTCCCAACAAATCGAGGCCATCTGGGCCTATCTCTCCGCCGGCAGAAACGCCAAGCTGCCCGAGGGCCTTACCCGCATCGGCCAGGAGTTGGTGAGCACCCAGGAAGCGGTGCTCTACCGTCATTTCATTGAGGGTGCCGGATCCCGAGCCATCGGCGTCGGTTACCCAGAAAAAGCCAACCTGGCGTTCGATGCCAACCAACTCCGCCTGGCACTGATTTGGCACGGCAAGTTTATCGATGCCGCCAAGCACCGTCAGGACCGCGGTGCGGGGTATGAAGGCCCGTTGGGCGACGATGTCATCACCCTGGTCAGTGGCGCGCCGTTTGCAAGTCTCGCCTCCGCCGATGCGCCCTGGCCAACCGAGTCGGGCAAAGCGGCCGGCTACCGGATGGCCGGGTATAGCCTGGATGCCCAACAGCGCCCCACCTTCCGTTACCTATTCGGGAGCATCCAGGTGGAGGACTACCCCATCGCTGTCTCCCGAGAGCCAGAGCCTTCCCTCAAACGGACCATCACCCTGAAATCCGAGAAACCCATTCCCCCTCTCTGGTTCCGGGCGGCAGTCGGAGAACGCATCGAGAAAAGCAATCAAGGGTATCAAGTCGATGGTACCCTGACGCTTCGATTCGAAATTCCCGGCGAGGCCCAGCCGGTGATCCGAAAGAACTCAGGCAAGCAGGAACTGCTCATCCCCATTCAAGTCACCGGCAACGAAGCACGTCTCGTGGAGGAAATCGTATGGTAAGATATTCTGTCGGAATAGCCCTCTTCATCCTGGTTTTCGGAACGTTGGCGCCTCAGCCGGCTCCCGCCGCTGAGGGGGCCAAGACGGTCCAGGAGCTGGAGGAAACCTACTATGGCATACTGACCCTGCCGCTCCCGCCCGGAGTCCAACTGGAGCCCGGAGCACTGCGGCTGATGCCCGATGGCAAGCTGGCGGTGTCGACCCGCATCGGAGACATCTGGATGGCCGAGAACCCTTTGAGCACCACGATGAGCGATGTGAAGTGGACTCGCTACGCCAGCGGCCTGCACGAGGTGCTGGGGCTCGCCTATCGGGACGGATGGCTTTATTGCACTCAGCGCGGTGAGGTGTCGCGCATGAAGGACACCAACAACGATGGCCGGGCCGATGTGTTCGAAACCTTCAACGACGACTGGGGAATCGGCGGAGACTATCACGAATACGCTTTCGGCTCAGATTTCGACCGCGACGGAAACCTATGGGTGGTGCTCTGTCTGACCGGCTCCTTCACAAGCGACCATGCCTTTAGGGGATGGTGCCTGCGCATCACGCCCGACGGCAAATCGATCCCCACCTGCAGCGGCCTTCGCTCCCCCGGGGGAATCGGGATGAACGCAGCCGGCGACATGTTCTACACCGACAACCAAGGTCCGTGGAATGGGGCCTGCGCCCTAAAGCATCTGGCGCCCGGCGACTTTGTGGGCAATCCCGAAGGCAACAAGTGGTACACCTCCGCACCCAACATGGGACCGCGGCCCACGAGCCCCAAAAGCGGCAGTCGGATGATGGTGGAAGCTAAGAAAATTCCCCAACTGCGTCCGCCTGCGATTTATTTTCCCTACCCGAAAATGGGCCAGTCCGCCAGCGGCATCGCCTGCGACACGACTGGAGGAAAGTTCGGAGTTTTTCAGAATCAGCTCTTCGTGGGCGATCAAACCCATAGCACCGTCATGCGGGTGCATCTGGAGAAGATCAAGGACCACTATCAGGGAGCCTGTTTCCCTTTCCGAGCCGGATTTGCCTCCGGATCGCTGAGCCTGCTGATGAACGCGGATGGCTCCTTGTTCGTCGGCGGAACCGATCGTGGGTGGGGAGCTCGAGGGGGCAAACCCTACGCGCTCCAGCGACTGGTCTGGAAGGGCACCACGCCTTTTGAGATTCACGAAATGAGGGCCAAGCCGGATGGGTTTGAATTGACCTTCACCGAACCGGTGGACGCCGCGACGGCCGGCTCGATTGCGTCCTACAAAATCGAGACTTACACCTATATCTACCAGAGCAGCTATGGGAGTCCGGAAGTGGATCGCACGACGCCAACGATCACCGAAGTGAAGGTGGCTCCCGACGGCCGTTCCGCGCGCCTCCTGATCCAGGGACTCCAGGAAGGTCATGTGCATGAGCTTCATCTACCCGGCGTTCGATCCGCTCAAGGCCAGCCGCTTTTGCATCCCTCGGCCTACTACACTCTGAACTACATTCCCGGGACGTGAACCGCACCGCCCTCCAGCCATTCGCCACAGCGTCGCTCGCCGTAGCGGGTTTGCTGGCGACGGCTCCGTCATCGATCGAGGGAGGAGAAGCTCAGCCCTGGAAAGCGGGTGACGGTCACCGCTGGTTGTCCCTCGCACCGGCCGGCACGTCAACGCCGGGCTTCACTCGCCTGGCGCCAACCCAGACCGGGATCTTGTTCACCAATCAATTGGAGGAATGGCAGTCAGCCTTCAACCGGGTACTTCTCAACGGATCCGGGGTAGCCACTGGTGACTTCGACCAGGACGGAAGGCCGGATGTGTTCTTCTGCGGTCTAAACACCCCCAACGCACTCTTCCGAAACCTCGGAGACTGGAAGTTCCAAAACGTCACCCGGGAGGCTGGCGCGAGCCTAGAAGGAAAATTTTTTCGCGGCGCCACCTTCGCGGATGTCAATGGCGATCGCTGGCCAGACCTGCTCATCACCACCGTCAGCAGAGGCGTAATCCTCCTGCTGAATGATGGGCACGGGAAGTTGAGAGATGCGACGGTTGAAAGCGGCATGGGTGGGAACCCGGGAAGCGTCACGCTCGCGCTGGCGGACTTCGACGGCAACGGCACGCTCGATCTCTATGTCGCCAACAATCGCACCGACGACATCCGGGACCGCGGCCAGATCAAACTGAACCTAGTCAACGGCAAGGCCGTCGTTCCCCCGCAATTTCAAAACCGAATACTCGTGGAGGGCGGACAGGTACTCGAGCTCGGGGAACCCGACCAGCTCTACCGGAACGATGGACGAGGGCACTTCACGCCCGTGCCTTGGACCAACGGAGTGTTTCTCGATGAGGCGGGACAGCCGCTCCAACAGCCACCTCGAGACTGGGGCCTCAGCGCCACATTTCGCGACATCAACCAGGACGGCTGGCCGGACCTTTATGTCTGCAATGACTTCTGGACCCCAGACCGGATCTGGATCAACGACGGACATGGGCGCTTTCGTGCCTTGCCGACGCTCGCGATGCGCAACATGAGCGCAAGCTCGATGGGAGTGGACTTCGCGGATGTCGATACCGATGGTCACATCGACTTTTTTGTTGTCGACATGCTCAGCCGAAAACCTTCGTGGAGAAAACGTCAGATGCTCGCCCAGGCACCAGCCCCATCGGTGATCGGACTCGGCGCGGATCGACCGCAACTCATGCGCAACACCTTCTTCCACGCCCGCGGCGACGGAACCTATGAAGAGCTGGCCAACTTCGCGGGGCTCGCCGCCTCGGAGTGGTCGTGGCAGCCGCTCTTCCTCGATATGGATCTCGACGGACGAGCGGACCTGCTGATCGCCTCGGGACACGTCATGGATGTTCAAGATCTGGATGCCAATCAAGCCATTAACGCGCGGCAGCACTCCTGGGATCACATCAAGAACGAGGTGGAACGCCGGCAAGCCTTCGCGAATGAATTGATGGAGCACAACCGGCTCTACCCCCGTCTCAACACGCCCATCCTCAGCTTCCGCAACCAGGGGAATCTGCGGTTTACCGAAACTACCACTGAGTGGGGAACGGGGGACGATGGCGTGCATCATGGTATCGCCACGGCCGATTTCGACGGGGATGGCGACCTGGATCTGGCAGTCAACAATCTAGGATCGGCCGCCGGGATCTACCGCAACAATGCCTCTGGCAACCGCATCGTCGTTAGCCTCCGAGGAGCCGACGCGAACACGTTTGCCATCGGGGCTCGAGTGGAGTGTTTGGCCCCTGGGCTGCCTCGCCAGCTTGCCGAAGTGGTGAGTGGCGGCCGCTACGCCTCGGGATCCGACACCGACCTCACTTTCGCCGCCGGATCGACTGCTGGCGAGGTCGAGCTCCGAATCCAATGGCCGTCAGGCCAGAAGTCCAGCCACCGTCAGCTCACCGTCAATCGGCGCTATGACATTGCCGAACCGGGACCACGGCGCTCTAACCCCGCAACAGCCCTTCGTGCCGCTCCCCCAGCCACTCCCCGAGCTGAAGAACCCTGGTTCCAAGATCGAACAAAGTCCCTCAACCATTCCCACCTCGAATTGCCATTCGATGACTTTGAACTGCAACCGCTGCTCCCTCACCGGTTAAGCCAAGCCGGACCGGCGGTCGCCTGGTTCGATCTGGATGGGGATGGAAGCGAGGAACTGCTCATCGGATCAGGCCGCGGTGGTCGACCGGGCGTGTATCGCGTGGCAGCGAACTCCGGATTCGTGCCGATGGATTCAGCTGAAGGTATCCCGACCCTTCCTGACGACTCCACCACTCTGGTAGGGTGGGTATCCGCAACCGGAGAGCGTTGGGCATGGGTAGCGCTCGCCGGCTATGAGGCTGAATTATCGGTGCCCCTGATGAAGCTCGCCTGGTCGAACAATCATCTGTCCCTCACGCCGGCTCCCCTGCCCAACCTGCCGAAGAGTGTCGGAGCTATGGCGGTCGGAGACCTGGACGGGGATGGCGACCTGGATCTCGTTGTGGCTGGAGGGGTTCGTCGTGGTCATTATCCCGAATCCGATCCCAGTGCCGTCTATCGAAGCGAAGGAGGAACTTTGGTCTGGGATGAGAGGACGAGTGCGTTACTGAAGGACGCTGGACTGGCCAGCTCACTCCTGTGGTCGGACTTGGATCGAGACGGATTTCCGGAACTCATCATGGCGTGCGAGTGGGGACCGATCCGGATCTGGACGAACGATCGCGGTACGCTCCGTACCGCGGCCGGGGAGTATGGGCTGAATGAAAAGGCCTTCACCGGCCGGTGGACGGGCCTCAGTTCGGCGGATATCGATGGAGACGGGAACCTGGATCTGGTCGTGGGCAACTGGGGCCTTAACTCGATCTACCAAGCAAGTATCGAACGGCCGGCAAAACTTTTCTTCGGCGATCTAGCCGAACGTGGCGCGTTCGATCTGCTGGAGACGGAATATGATTCCGACCGCTCGGGCTGGACCCCGCGGCGCGGTTGGAATGAGCTGGCCCCTTCCCTCCCTTTTTTGCGGGAGCAGTTCACAAGTCATGCGGCCTACGCGAACGCCAGCGTCGAGGAGGTGCTTGGCGACCGACGAGCCCAGGCTCAGGTCCGCGAGCTCGGAACCCTGGGGTCCGTTCTATTGCTCAACCGGACGAATCGGTTCGAAGCTCGAAGGCTGCCCGATGCCGCCCAATGGTCTCCGGCCTTCGGAGTGAACCTGGCGGATCTCGACGGCGACGGACATCCCGAGCTGGTCATGGCTCAGAACTTCTTTGCCACCCAATCCGGCATGCCCCGTTTGGATGCGGGGCGAGGGTTGATCCTCCGTCAGGTCACCGGCACGGCCGACTTCACTGCCGTTACCGGAGCCAGCTCTGGCATCGAGGTGTATGGGGAACAACGCGGGTCGGCAGTGGGCGACTACGACGGGGACGGCCGGTTGGATCTAGTCCTGACCCAGAACGGAGCGCCCACCCGAGTCTTCCAGAACCGGCGAGGACCGGCGGGCGTGAGGGTCCGATGGATCGGACCGCCCGGTAACCCGCAGGGCATCGGCACCACGTTCGAAACTCGCGCTCGCGATGGACGAACGATTGTCCGGGAGATCCGAGCGATGGATGGTTACCGATCCAGCGGCTCGACGGTCGCAGTGATCCCTACTACAACAGAAACGCGCGTCCTCACCACCCGCTGGCCGGGCGGGAAAGTGACCACGTCCGCCCTTCCCCCAACCGCGCGCGAGGTAACCGTCAAGTGGGTGAGCCCGTGATCTCATCTGTGAGAATCCCCCATGGATAGTGGGCAATAGGTAGAGAATCTGGACCCCCGCGGGGTCTCAGAGATTAGCGGGGGTGCTGGACCCCCGGGCCTGTTAAAATTAGGAAGCATCGCGCAGCGATGCCACCGGCTGTTCACCTCCCCTCACGAGCCCATAGGGAACCTCATCCATTGGCATGTTGAAAGGGGGCGAGGCACGCCTTTCAGGGTGCTGTGGGATACTGGATTGACCGGGGATCTTCGCTGCGCTGCGATCTCCCGGCTAATCTCTGAGAACCCTCCAGGTTCGCGGCGTTGGAGTCTGGAGCCCGTGTCTGGAGAGGAGATGATCTCACCGACTCTCAACCGGTATTAAGCACACTCCGGGTTCGATTAGCGGTGTTTGAGATTCAGATTATGCTCCGCGTCACGAGGTAGGGAGGGACTTGATCGCGGAGCGGTCCGACGAGAGTTATAGTTCTGCTCTGGTCGAGCTCATGAATGCCGAACGTTTGAACGGGTTGAAGGAACTGCGGCGAAAAGCGCAAAGGGACATTCTACGTTGAGAGGCCCTCTTCGGGGATAACCCTCTCTGTGCAGCTGAGCCTGGAGCCGTTGTGGGCTCGAATGGAATCTCGCCCTACCTTGGTCTGAGAAGCCGAAGGAATAGGTCGCGGTGCGCCGGCCTCAGTGCACTCACCATTGTACCCCCAGGCACGCCACTCCCATGGAGACCAAGCGCATCCCGACACCGAATCGTAATCTTTTTAGACTTTAACAAGCAACCCAGCGGTCGCACAATTTAGCGTGGTTCTACGCCCAATTCAATTCCTGCACAACAAAGCCAACTATGCGGTATCCCAATCTTATCCTCGTCGTCGTGCTGTTTTTGAGTGCCTGCAACCAGAAGCCTGAATCATCGGAGTCGCTCCAAGGGCGCCTGGCGGCGGCAGTCGCTATTTCTACACCTGGTTCGCGCAATGAACTTCTGAGCCAGCTCGCAATGGATGCTGCCCATGCGAAAGATATTCAAGTCACCACAAACGCCATCGAGAGCATTCAGAATCCAAACCTCCGCGACAGTTCTGCCCAAGCCTGTGCTGAGGTTCTGTCCAGGAAGGGCGAATCGAAGGGCGCAACTGAAGTCGCGCGGCTTATTCGAAATCCCAATTTGCGGGAAAAAACGGTTGTTGCGATTGCGCAAGGCCAATAAGAATATGAGCGACATCCAACCACCAGGTCACTCCATGACCTCATCCATCCTTCTGTCAGTGACCCTCGTTCTGGCTGTGACGGTGGCAAACATCGCCACGGCGAAGGATACCTTTGCAGTTTTCAAGTCCCAGGACCAAGGGCAAACGTGGCGACGCTCCGACGCCGGAATGCCCGCACAGTCCCGCATCAATGCGTTCGGATCTGCGAATGGAACTCTATTCGCTGGAACCGACTCCGGCATTTTCGCCTCAAAGGACGAAGCGCTCAGTTGGAAGCCGGCTGAAGGCGCAGCGATCTCGTCGGGACGCGTCATCTCTTTAGCCACCCTAGGCCGATCCGTGTTTGGCGGCGCCGATGGAAAAGGATTGTTGGAGTCGTCGGACGGGGGCGCTTCGTGGGCGTTGGCGCGTTCGTTCCCTTCTCCAAAAGTACGCTGTCTGCTAGTCCATGGCGGTAAAATCTTTGCGGGCACGGATGATAACGGTGTGTTTGCCTCAGAGGGCGGAGGTCAGGCTTGGACTCATCTCTCGGCTGGGTTACCCCCTCACGCGCAGATTTTCGCCCTGTCGGCGGCCCGCGGCAGGTTGTTTGCGGGGCTTTATAGCCAAGGGCTCTATGCTTGGGACGAGCCGAAGCAGTCTTGGGAGAGGATAGGGCCTGTTAAGCCCCTGGCGCTGACCACGGTCCAAGATACACTCATCGCCGGACACAATCCCGGTGGGATATATTGGAGCGGAGATTTAGGGGCCACTTGGTCGAAGGGCCGAGCTGATAGTCCAGCGGCCGCCCTCTTGGAATTCTTGCATCCCGGGGATTCCGAGGAGCTAACGGCTGAAGCCCCAGTCTGGGAACTTGGTTCTTACGACAGCCTGGTATTCGTCGGAGCATCCGCAGGGATTTACTCCTCCGAGAACCAAGGCCGGACATGGAAACGAGCACGAGCAGGGCTTCCGGCGAGAAGTCCAGGCATCGCATTTCTGCTGAAGGGAGAGTTTGTCCTGGCAGGCATCCACATCAGGGGAAGCGATGCCCAACCAAGCACTGCGGTTCCCGGTCGCTAGGTGATGTACCGAGCGAGGCGATGCCACTTATGCTTTCGGCTCGTGGCGCGTCACGTCCGAAAAGCGGTCTAAGTCTTTATCGAAGGAGGCGGCTTGAAGTTTTTGCTCCCCCGCAAGGCTTGCAAGCCAGGCATCTGGAAAGTCGACCGGCTGGTTTTTGTAGCGCAGCAGGGCGTTGATCACGGTCCCGTGGGGATCCATTGCGACGCCAAGACTGGTCACCATCTGGAGCAGGGTGTTGGCGATCTCCTCCCGAGATTTTTGGTAGTAGGCTTCCAGGTTGTAGATCACCTCTGCGAGGATCACCGGATCCAGCGCCAGAGTCACTTCACGGTTCTTGGCCTTCGCAAAAAGAGCGGTCGCGGCCTTGGACCTGGCAGGGTGGTCCTGGGTGAGAAACCGTAAAACGACGTTGGCGTCCAAAAGATAGGTCCTCATTCCTGGGCCAGCTTTTTGGCGAGTCGTTTACTGCGCTGCTCCTGGAGGATCTTGCGCATTTCCTCCTTAGGCAGATATGGCTTGTCAGACTTGAGAGCGCCAGCCAGCGACATTAAGTCTCCGGTAGGGGTAGCGACGAGCTTTCCTTGGATCAACTCCCACATCAGCCGATGTCCAGGCTCAAGGGAGAGTTCCCTCCTAAGCTCTTCTGGAATGGTCGTCTGACCCTTTGTAGAGATAGTAGACACGTTCACTGCCATATAGGCACAACCCTACCATACAGATCCATCTTTACGCAAGTGATACCGTCCTACTTAACCTAGATCCAGCGATAGGTGAACCACGGATGCCCCGGATCTCACAGATGGCGCCCTATCGATTCTCGAAACCTTCCTAAGCGCCCGTGCGTCTTTCCGAACGAAGGCAGCTGACACTCCGGACGGAATCCGTGTGCCCTCGTACTAACGGTTGAGTTTTGGGCCGACCCGACTACCTTCAACGACAGAAGATGCTGATGCGATGCTGCGAGTTGACTCGAACCCTAATGGGATCTTTGGATGCCAGCGAGGATCCGCATGCCTGACAGTGCACCAACTGGCTCAAGATCCACGGCGGCACGCGCTCCGGTGGCCTGGGCTCGAAGCCTGCCACTGAGGTTACAGCGCTGGATCCGGGTGTGGACAGTCCTCGCGGCGGCATCCTCGACCATACTGGCCGCCCCAGCGCCTCCGCTTGCCCCCCCGCAAGCCAACTCCCGGGTCTACCAAGGTAGCGTTGTGTCCGATCCTTTTCTCTGGCTGGAGGAGGAGTCGAATGCCGAGGCCAAGAAGTGGGACGAGGCTCAATCGGAGCACGCCCGCCACAGCCTGAATGCCACCCCCGTTCGGTCACTGGTGGAAGCCGAACTCCGCAAGTGGCTGGATCGGCCGCTTCGTGAGTATCGTCAGCTCCGCTGGGCACAGGGCAATGCCTACTGCCTCGTTTCGGACTCTCACCAAACGCCCGCCCAACTCGCTCAGCTGCCCGGTTCCATTCTTGGAAGCAATACCCTCAGCCAAGCTCGAAGTCTCATCGACCCCCTCAAATTGGACCCTTCGGGCCGAACCGAGATCGATTGGTATGTCCCCTCGCCCGATGGAACCAAGGTGGCGGTGCTGCTTGTTCAACACGGTCGAGCGCTGCAAAGCCTGCATTTTTTTGACACTGCCACCGGAGCCGAGCTTTCGGACATCCTTCCCGGCGTGCAGACCGCCAAGCGAAAAGGAAGCGCGGCTTGGAGCCGGGACGGCCAAGGGATTTACTACACTCGGTATCCTGCGCCGGTGGATCCCCTCGGTTCCGAGGGCTCCGGCCAGGTGCTCTGGCACGAGCTCGGCACCGATCCGCAGAGAGATCGACTCGAGCTGAACCGGGGAGTACCCGCCGAGGCCGCGCTCGAACTCAAGACGGATGAAGCCGGCCGTTTTGTGCTGGCAAGTTCCCATCAGAGGATGGCCGGCGAGCATGCGCACTGGCTGCGCTCCGCTTCGGGACGGTGGAAGCTCCTGGCCGGAGCAGCTGAAAAGATCGAGCAGGCCGAGTTCGGACGCGCCCCAACCTATGTCGAACTGCCGGAGGATGAAGCACTCTACCTGCTCTCGCGCGCCAAGGCCCCCAAGGGGCGACTGGTAAGAATGTCGCTCGGCAATCCCGCGCTCGAAGCCGAAAACCTGGAGGTGGTGGTTCCCGAAAGTAAGGAGACGCTGGTCGATTTTAGACCGGCCGGAAGTGGCATCTACACGCTTTATCTTAAAGGAGGGATGAACCTGCTCGTGTTCCACGATGCCGTCGAGAAGGACCCCAAGAAGAGCGCGTTGATTTTGCCCACGCCAGGGGTCGGAAGCGTGCGCGACTTCCTGGTGTCGCACGGCGACCGGTTACTGTACCAGACCGAATCCTTCGTGGATCCTCCGGAGTGGATCTCCTATGACCCGAACATCGATCGAGAGCGAACTCATCTAACCCCGCTCTTCGACTTGCCGGGGGTGGACTTTGCCGATTGCGAAGTCGATCGCGTGAGCGTCAAGTCCGGGGATGGGACCCGACTGCCGCTTTACCTCATCCAGCGGCGAGGAGCCCGTCAGACGGGCTCAACCCCTACCCTGCTGTGCGCGCCCGAGGGGGGAGCTCATCTGACTCGGCCGACGTTTGCAGCCTGGAGAAAACTTTGGTTGAATCAAGGCGGGATGTTCGCGGTCGCGCAGATCCGCGGCGGCACCGAGCTGGGCCCCGATTCGCGACAGGACGGAATGCTGCAGCGCAAGCGGAATGCCTACGAGGATCTGGCCGCCTGCGCACGGTATCTGGTCGCCTCGAACTACACTCGGCCAGCACTGCTCGGACTGATGGGGGAGAGATTCGGCGCCCTCTCCAGCGCTGCCGTGATGGTCGAGCAGCCCCAGCTCATTCAAGCCGTCTCGCTCACCGATGGCGTTTACGACGCCCTCCGCGCGGGACAAATGGCCGGAGCGGTGGAAGCGAGGTTCGAACTGGGATCACCCACAACCAAAGAATGGGTATCCACCTTGCTGAACAGCTCACCCTATCACCAGGTTAAGAATCAGCGTCCGTATCCAGCGGCCTGGATCCGCAGCGCGCCGCAGGATCGACTGTTTTCCGCCGGTCACTCCTGGAAGCTCGCCGCGGCACTCCAGCAAAACACCACCGCATCCCGTCCTGTACTACTCAGCACCGGCGGGGCGCGACCCGCCGGAACCAAGGAACGGTTTCAATGGCAGATCGGGGAATGGGCGGATCGTTACAGCTTCTTCTTCGAGCAACTCGCCGCTCCATACTCTCTGGTCGATCGCGGTCCATGGTCGGGTGGCGTCACCCCCACCTCCGCCGTCGTGAAAGCCAAACTGCTTCACAACGGCCTCAGCGCGCGGCTGATCCTGAGCAAGAATCCCCTCTTCACCCCTTCCATCGCTCAGGGACCGGCAACCAGTGATGCGCTCGGACACAACCTGGTGGAGTTTCAACTCGCCTCGCTCGAGCCGGGCACCGACTACCATTACGGTCTCGAGATCAATGGCCGATTCGATTGGGCCAGCCGAGGCCAGTTTCGCACCTTTCCCGGAGGCCCCTCCTCCTTTCGCATCGCCTTCGCGTCCTGTGCCAAGACCGCCTCGGTCAACGAGGTTTTCGATCGCATCCGGGAAAGTCGCCCCCTGTTCTATATGAACATGGGGGACTTCCACTACCTGAACATCAGCTCCAACAGCCGAGCCCTGTTCCGCGAAGCGTACGACATCGTTCTTTCATCCCCCCCGCAAGCGAGGCTGTATCGAGCCGTGCCGTTAGTGTACATGTGGGACGACCACGACTACGGCGGAAACAACAGCAACCGCAAGGCCTCGTCCCACCCCGCCGCGCGACACGCCTACGAGGAGTATGTGCCCCACTACCCCTTGGCGGCAGGTGATTCCTCACTCCCCATCTACCAGGCCTTCAGTGTCGGCCGCGCGCGGTTCATCATCACCGATCTCCGCTCCCAAAAAGACGATGTGAAGAAGCCCGACACCGCCGCCAAATCCATGATGGGCACAGCTCAGAAGGCGTGGTTCAAACAGCAACTGCTCGACGCCAACGGGAAGTATCCCCTGATCTGCTGGATGAGTTCCGTGCCGTGGCTGGGGATGAAGGGCACAAACTACTACCCGTTTATCAAGGCTGACGACTATGGCTATTTCCATCACAGCCAGTTCGACAGCGCCTCCCGCACGAACAAAGCCAAGCCTTCGGTCGAGGAAGATCATTGGTGCGTGTTCAGCACCGAGCGACGCGAGATCGCCGACTTTATCAAGGAGCACAAGATCCGCGGTGTATGCATCCTCCACGGCGACTCCCACATGCTAGCAGCGGACGACGGCAGAAACGCTGATTATGCCACCGGGGGCGGGGTTCCGATACCGGTGATGTGCGCCGGTCCGCTGGACCAGACTTCCTCGATCAAAGGTGGCCCTTACAGCCAGGGAGTCTACCGGGTTAAAAAGGACGAAGGCTGCTATGGGTTGCTCGATGTCACCGATCGTGGTGATTCGATTGACGTTATTTTCAGCGGACGGAACCACAAGGATCAGGAGAAGATCTCCCTGCGCTTCTCAGTTCCTGCCCAGCCCTGAACGAGCTATGCAACACGAGCACGCCAACCAACCCGCTCGCAGAACCGCCCGGATCGATCTCCATGGGCTCGTCATTGTGACTCTGTGCGCCCTGTTGTCGTTGGGCATGGAAAATCGTGCCGATGCCGAGGATGGCCACGAATCTCGACTGAACGGACGGTGGAGGTGGCACTTCACCATGCCGGATGGCTCGACCCTCTCTCCGCAAGTCCGACTACGGTATGACGGACATTCGGTCAGTGGGATCACCCGCTTTCGACCGGGCTCCGAGACCAGCATCACCAATGGACGGCTCCAGGGAGATTTGCTCTCGTTTGAGGTGGTAAGGGTATTGAACAACCAGCGAGCTGTAACCCGCTACTCCGGTGTCTTCCGTGATGACAAGATCATTGGCTCCATCGAATCCGTCTCCGCGGGCAAGCCAGTGAGCCATCCCTGGGAAGCCAAGCGTCTACCCGACACGCTCGACGGCACCTGGAAATGGACCAACGAGGTGCGGGAGCGAACGCTGGAGTTCAGCGCCAAGCTTCGGCGGGAGGGCGACAAGGTCCACGGAAAGCTTTCGGCTCGGAAAGGCGCGGGCGTCGATGTCAAGGAGGGTCACTACACCAAGGAAGGTCAGGTTTCCTTCGAAGTCGAGCGGGAGCGCGATGGCGAAAAATTTAGCTCCAAGTTTGAGGGCAAGTTGGTGGGGGATACCATCAAGGGCAAGGAAACGGTAACCACCAACGAGGGAGAGCAAATCCTGGACTGGATTGCCACGCGACAGGATTAGGCGATCCCCATGGGCCGACACGGCCCACGCTACAAGGGGACCGAAAGGGGAAATCGATTACGATTACGATTATGAACCGAGGGGACGCGTTCCCCTATGGACTGCGCGTGGCATGCCACCGCTTTTCCTTCACGCCGAAAACAACTAATCCGAAACAAGAGAGGGAAAGGGAAACCAGCATTGGAACTGTAACCGGAATGCTCGGATGGAAAGGAATTTGTGGGGGAACGTATATCCAAGGAGTTTGCCATGGCATCTGCTTTGCAAAGCTCCAGTGGCTGACCCCGACGCTCCTCACTCTCCTCTTTACCCCCAAGAATGGGTACTAGACAAGCTGGGCTACGGCGGCGTTTCTCACTTTATCGTCATGGCTCGAACCCGCAGGGTTCAAAGAGATTTAGCCGGGGGTGCTCGCACCCCCGGAACTGTTAAAGGTACGGAGCATCGCGCAGCGATGCCACCGGCTTCCGAGACTTGCGTCACCCGGCCGAAGGAACCTAAGCAGTTCGTCAGGCCGTTCGCCGACTGGTGGCACGCCCTGCAGGGTGCTGTTGAATAGGGGGCCGACAAGACCGGGGGTGTCGCGGCGCTCCACACCCCGGCTAATCTCTTTGAACCCTGCCGGTTCGCGACTTCGGCCTCAGAAACTCATGCGAAGAAGTGAGGATCACCTACAGCTTGTTTAGTCCCCATTTTCGGAGGTAAAGATGACGCGCATCTCTATCGCATTCTCAGTTCACTGACTTCAGCCAGGATTTTGCCTGATCCGGAGTGGACGATAACTATTTTGGACTCCCGACCAGGTGAGACTGCTCTGGGCAACCCCCAAGCAGAGAGATGCGTGCGTTGATCGAGACTGCTCACCCCTTGCGAGAAACGCATGGGGTGGTGGATGCCACTTTCATCGATGAACTCAACCGACAGATCGTTGCTGGGATTGATAGACTCCCGAGCCCCCTCCATGGAGACAAAAATTCCTAACCCAGAATCCCCGTCGGGAAATCTAACGTCCAAGGTGGACACAGTGCCACTCTTGAATGTCATGCCGAATGCGCGAAAGAGATACCAGCGGCCAGAGTCCCATATTGTTTGTTTGCGGGTCCCAATCGTTGATATTCCATGTCCGTCTCCGTAGGCAAGATAAACCACGTGCACCTCAGGCGGCCCTTTTGGAGCTCGGTAGGAAAAGCGGAGATTGCCTTCGGCTTGGTGGATATCTTCGAGACCTAGGACAAAGAACAACCCAACCACTCCGATCAGCGTGACCGCGCCCACCTTCCTGATCGTCAGGGTCTTCATTCGACAGCAGAAGCCACGCCCGAGAGACCAGCACCTGCGACAGCCCGGGGCGGCTTCTCTTGCGAACTCATTCTTTCCGCTCCTGGCTAATGACTTCGTAATTGCCAGAAAAAGTCTTCCCACTATCCGTCCAATCGATGCTGTAGAGAACACAAACTCTCCACGGCGTCGTGCCTGGATGGCTGACGCTGAGTTCACCCTTTTGACCTGTCTCATAACGCGCTATCCCCACAGGATAGTCATCGTAAACAGTATCCCAGCCTTGACCGTCCGTTCCACCAGCTCGCGATTTAACCTGAACCCGAACGTTCCAAACCAACACCTTGTGCGCCTCTCTGTTGGCAATTCGGAAAACCGCAGGGTCGGCGCTAGCTCTCTGGTATCCGAAGGAGATCGCAACCCGATTGGAGGCGGGTGCGTTGGTGAGGGCTACATAGTTGTGTGCCCCGCCAGCCCGGACGTGATATGTCCCCGCCGTAGGTTTAGTAGGGACGTCGTTACGGACTGTTTTCGTGACTTCGGACCTTGCGTCAATTTCGGCCGCTGGACAGTCGCGCCCGAGTCCGAAGGCGAGAACCAATAATGGTGCAATGGTCATGCTGTTCATAGCAGTAGGTAAAGGCCCTTTAAGCAGGAGCTAACCCTTCTTCAACGACGCGAGATACTCGATCAGATCCACGAACTCTTGAACCGTCATGGTGGCTTGCAAGCCGGCCGGCATCACCGACAGTTTCTGCCGTTCACGTTTCTCGATCTCAGCCTTCTTGTAGCTGCTGACCACTCCCCCCGGGGCCTTGATGGAGAGATCCGTCTCGGTTTCGCTCGCGATCAGCCCAAAAACCTCGTCCCCCGACTTCAGAATCACCAGCCAAGACTCATACCCAAAGGAGATCCCGGCACTGGGATCCAAGATCGACTCGTAGAGCGCATCCTTGCCGAGCTTGGTTCCCACCTGGGTGAGGTCAGGCCCAAAATTGATCCCTTGTCCCTGCACCTGATGGCAGGTGGCACAAGTGGCTTTACCGGAAAACAGCGCTTTCCCTTTCTCCGCATCACCCTGGCGCTTCAGAAGCTCGTTCAACGGAGGCAGCTTCTCCCCGCCACCTGTCTCCATCGCCGGAAACAGCTTAGCAGCGGCGGCGCGGACTTCGGGCCAGCGAACGGCCGACAGCTCGGACCCCGCCGTGAACCGGAGATCTTCGGCGAGCTTCCCTTCCGAGGCGGCCCGCAGGAGCAAGGCCGCTCCCTCCTGGTATTTCACCAGGCCCTTCACGGCCAGTCGGCGAAGCGTCGGATCCCGTTCCGAATCCGCAATCCAAGGCTGCAGCAAGGCCACCGCGCGATGATCCCCCACGCTACCCAACGCCTGCATCAGTCCAGCGGCCCCGTTGGTGCCACGCAGCTGGTCCTGCAGGGCCTGAGCTCGTCCCTGCTGCAAGAGCAGGCGCACCGCCTCCACTCCTCCGTCCTGGCCACCCAACACCCGGGCGACCTCCAACAGTCCGGCCTCCTGGTCGGAAAGGTTGAACTTCTTCACGAGCCTTACGAAATCGGGAGTTCCGTGCACCTGCTGCAACACACGGTAGACCGCCTCTTTCAGCTTGGGATTGGTCTCAAGATTGGTGTTTTCAAGGCGGGAAAGCGCTTCAACCGCAATCGAACTCCGGCTGGTATCGGCGGACCCGGACGCAGCCTGAGCACGGAGGTACGTGTCGGGCCAAACCGCCGCCCAACTCAGCAGCAACCCAAGAGTGGTAGATTTCCAATTCAGATTCATAGAACAGCCCGTTAAACCAGGATTCGGCTCACGACATCACCATGGATGTCAGTGAGCCGATAATCGCGGCCCTGAT
>JAEUHE010000267.1 GCA_016793885.1 Verrucomicrobiales bacterium | reverse complement strand
ACCCCTTACTCTTCCTATAGCCTGCGTCCCCTGACGCGGCTCCCTCCAACACGCGATGTAAGCAGTAGCGCTCGTTCCTAAACAGTTAACTCAGCCACCCACTGTCTCTGCGCTCCTGCCTACTTCGCATTCTTGTTAGGCGCAAATCCACGTTCGACCTGAAAAGGAACATCGAGCTGATTCAGAGCGGCGAGCCGGCTGGAAAGCTCGCTCAAGGAAAGCGCAGAGACACCGGCTTTGGCTGAATAGGTCCCTGCCCAGGCAGCACCCTTGAAGTAAAAGTAAACATAAGCCATGCCGTAGAGCACCAACCCCAACACCAGCAGCGCACGATGCTTTGGACTCAAAGGCAAGAAGACTCCACCAACACGGATGCCACCACCCGGAGCGGGAGTTGAGGTGAGCAAGGGAGAAAGCGGTGGAACATCGAAGCCTCCGGCCTCCATAAGCCGGCGGATAGCCTCATCGCTGGCACCAGTCCAAACCCCCACCATCCTCTGCAGGTGAAGGACGTAGACACGATCCCCGCCCGGTCGACTCACCACAAATCCGCGCTGCGAATCTCCGGTCCCGTGGAGCTGATTCAGCCCCGAGACGCGCAGGTAGTCTACCCATGCCTTCTCCGCTTGAGTCGAACTCTTGAACTGCGCCAGGAGAACACTTTCCCCGCTAGGCAGAACGGCGAAGCGGGCAGAGTCCGCTGACTCAAAAACTCCACCGCCAATATTCCGGGCATCGGTCGTCAGCTGAGGTTCGACGTCGGGACCGAATAGGTTTTGAAGACCGTTGGTGATCGGGCCCTCTCTCACCGGTGCATCTTCGGGAGGAGGAGTCGCCAACGCACTCGACCGCAGGACGTCAGCCCTCGCGCTGCGCGAAGCAATGTACAGATTGCCAAGAAACTGGGGGACCACCACCAAGGCGAAGAGCCCGGCAAACCAAACGATGGGGCGCAGCGATGCGCCGCTGCGCCCCATAATCACTGCCAGGAGGGTGCAGACCACCACCCCGCCAGCCATCAATGCCAGGCTGATACCCAGGCCCGTATTGATACGAATCAGCTGAACCAGGTTCACAAAGTAGAGGGTCAAATATCAGGACTGGTGAAGAAAGTCAGTTTACCCAGAGCCCGTGGACTCCGTGAGCCACTCCTTGCTGACTCACTTAAGCGGGCCAAGAAAACCTCACCGATTTCGGGGCATCCGCAGAACCATCGAATTTCCGCAGTTGAACGAAGATTTCAATCTCGCTGGGCTGACCGTTGGCGACGTGCACACGGAATTGGATACATCGTGGATCGCTCGCACTGGGGTCGAAGCTGTAGCCCCATTGAAACCAAGCCTTCCCCTGTGCACCGGTGGATCGAGCGTTGGAACGCATCGCATCGGGTTCGAAAACGGCCCCGGCGGTCTGGGAAGACTTGATCCGCACGCGCCAGCCGAAACCATCCGTCTCCTTGTAGGCGACAAAAGCATAGTCGCAGTTCAGGACAGCGTCGTAGGCATCCACGTAGGCGAGGTGCTGATATTGGGCGCCACCGGGGACATTGGCTGGGGTTTCGATGAGTTGCTTCGTGGCAGTTGTATGCATAGGATGAGTTCTCTAGTTTGTTAAAAATATTTGGTTCGGGCGAAGTCACGTATCGCTCCGACACGATAGGTATCGCTCATCCTCGCGGTTTCGGGTATTCGCCTTTAGTCGGATGCGGGGAGCGCTCGTACTACAATTGTAGCGTCGTAAGCACGAAGCCACAAAGATACCGATGGGAAGGGGCCCGAGTTTTAAACCGCAAAGGACGCAAAGGACGCGATGAGTAACCGGAGGAAGGACAAAAACAGAGTTCTGCTTTTCGCTGCAGACATAGCTTCCTTCGCGGTTCAAGAGTCCTCGGGATAGTGTTCCGTGGGCCGCTCTTCCTCCCTGTAGGAGCCGCCGTGAGAATGCTTCCCCACCGAAAAGCTTAGTGAGCTTTGTGCCTTTGTGTGAAACACTCGCCTGTCCTCGTCCGAGTCCCAGATGGGCCGACACCCCAACCTAGGTATGGGGCAGGCCGGCCCATGCCACAAACGACGTTATTCCTTCGGCGGCCACTGCACGCCCTCGAGTTCCTTGGGCAGCTGCTTCGGATCCACCGGATAAATGAGCGAGAGGTCCATTTTGGAGAGGGATCCCTGCAGGAACTCCAGTTCCTCCGGCGCGCCCACGATGAGCCACAGCACATCCTCGCCGGTGTCGTTGAAAACCTGACGTAGCTGACTGGGGCCGACTAGCACACCGCTGTGTCGTGGAACCGTCAAGGTCTCCTCCCCTACGCGCAAGCGACCGGTGCCTTCCAAGACGAAGTAGAACTCCTCCTGACGGATGTGCTTGTGCAGGGTGTTCGCACTCTTGGGCGGCATTCGCCAAAGCCGTGCGCTGAGATTCTCGCTGCCGGTGCGTTCGAGAAAATCGGCGTTCGGAATCTTCATGAGATTCGACGGCCGCCAATGCAGATCCTCGGGCTTGATCTGGTGATATCCTTCAATGGGTTTCATAGTCGTCATTGCAACACTTTGATCTCGGCGAAAGCGCTCAATCCGGCACTGAATAGGTCATGCGTCCAAGCGTACGCTAAAGCCGCAGTCTCCTATCCCTTGAATGGATTGCGCTCTGGAGCCTCTTCATGATCCACCGTGGTCAAGACTCCTCGCAGGATCCAGTTCATCGCGGGAACTCGGTGTCTCAACCACACATTCATCGGTTCCGGCTTCGCTCCCATGGCCGCTTTTGGTTCCAGAGCGGTTCGACCCAACGAAAGTCGGCGACATCCCCAGCTTATGGCATCATTGATAGTGCTGTGGAGGAGGCGCAGATAGAGCGGGACGGCCGTCGAAGCCACCTGACGGTCGAAACCGATGTAATAGGCAATCGCGGTGTCCCCGTCACGGATGGAGGTGACGAAACCCAAAATCTCCTCACCCCGACGAACCACGGTACATCGAAAGTCCCCTCCGACTGCCCTGGCCAATTCGGGAAGGTAGGAGGCGGGAAGGGTCACGAGGCGAACCGATGCTTTTTGGTGAACACTTAGATACAACTCATGCAGCCGCTCCGCATGGCCGGAGAGGTCGGTCAAGGTCTCCAGGCTACAGCCCGCCGAAGCCAACTTCTTGAGCTGGTCTTTGGCATTGCGACGATATTTTGCGTCCAACGCCTGAAGATAGTCCTCATACGAACGCCAAGCCGGATCAATCGCGAGGACCATGTTCGGCTCGGTTTCAAGGGGTCGATACGAGAGCTGATGCAACCCCTCCACGTGACCCTGTTCCATTCCCAGATCCTTCACGATTACCAACTGAGTCTGACCCAAAAGTCGGTCGGAGCGACGGATCCGATAAAGAGCTTCCCCAACGGCAGGCCAAAGCTGGGCAGCTTCCCGCTCGGGTCGGAACCCGATGCCGTGAAAACCCCAGGACATCAGGTTCCCCGCGACAAGCATCCGTTGCTGCAGCCGCTCGGCCGCAACCACTGCCGCCGGCTTCAGCAGACGCTTGAGCAAACGCGGCTTCGTCCCCGATTTGGCAGCGGGGTCGGAGGAGCGAATCTGGGCCATCGCCACTTCCACCCGCTGCGCCGCCAGGATTGCCGCCGGGTCGCCATCTTGGTAGATGATGGAGTACACTGGGCGGACATTCTCCGGACCGTCAGTCTCGATGACCCGTAGAACCTCCCGGCGAAGGAAGAAGCCGCCGTGCTTCGCGACGGCATCCCAGTGATCAGGGCGCAAAGCCTCGATCGAGTCGGCGACAACGAACTGCATTCCAGTGGGACGGCGTCGAGCTTTTCGACGTGCGTGGAGCGCGCGAAGCCTGGAGCGGAGGCGAAGCGTGGATGCCATAGTCGGTAATTAGGTCATGGCCCAAGCTTTTTCGCAACCCGGTAGATCCAGAAACCAGATGGCTCGAGCGTCCCGCACGAATCCTCGCTTAAACTGACCAAAAGGCCTTGACGGTAAGAGCCTGTTTATCCTCAGATCGGAATCAGAACACCTTTGGCATCACCCGACCATGGCTGAACCATCAATTTCCCCAGCTACCGAGTCTTGCCCCGATCGAGGCGGCACCCGCGGAACGACTCAGGTTCGACACTCTCTCACGACCCGTTCAACCCACTGGATAGTGACTTTGTGCTTTTTGGCGCTGCTGGTCACGGGGATCGAGATCGTTATCTCCCATCCGCGTTTTTATTGGGGCGAAGAAGGCAACGTCAACACCCCTCCGTGGTTCTCCCTTCCGATTCCGTCGTCACGGGCTTCGGTGCCCACAGGGTATGCCCACGTACTACCAGACCAGAACGGATGGAGCCGCGCGCTGCACTTTCAAACCGCTTGGATTCTGGTCCCTACCGGGCTTTATTACCTCATTTCAGGTCTCCGCTCCGGCCACCTCAAACGTAACCTGATACCCGCATCGGGGGAGCTCTCACCGACGGCGCTCCTGCGGTCCAGCCTCAACCACCTGCGCTTCCGTCCCCATGCGGCGAGCCTGCACTACAACCCGGTTCAGCGGATCAGCTACCTCATCGTAATCCTCGGAGCATTCCCGCTGATGATTTGGACTGGCTTGGCGATGTCCCCGGCGTTCACTTCCGCGTTCCCGTTTTTCGTGGAGGTTCTTGGAGGGCACCAATCGGCACGCACCCTGCACTTTTTCGCTACCGTGTTCCTGACGCTCTTTTTGCTCGCTCATCTGGTCATGATCTACCGGACCGGCTTTAGGAAGCTCACCTGGGCAATGATCACTGGTAACGTGGAAAAGAATTCATGAACGAGAACCTTTCCCGCCGAAAGCTGATCACCCGTGGAATAGCAGTCGCTGCCGGGGTATCAGGCTTGGGCGTCGCTGCACGCCTCGCCGACAAGTACGGCCTGATCCCACCCGACGGCCGAGGCCCCTACGGACCCGGAACCGCATTGACCTATGCCGCCGACCGATTGCTTACCCGTCACAAACTCGCCCGGGAGTTTCCTCGGAACAAGATCTCGAAGACTCCATTCGCCAACGGCAAGCCTCCGGAGACGGACGCCTTCAAGCGGCTGCAGGCGGGCGGGTTCACCGATTGGCGGTTGAAGGTGGACGGCCTGGTTGCCAACCCGGGATCCTTCTCAATCTCCGACCTCCGAAGCCTTCCGCTGAGCAGTCAAATCACCCAAGTAATCTGCGAGGAGGGTTGGTCCTACATCGCCGAATGGATCGGAACTCCATTATCATCGGTCCTCCTGGCTGCCGGCATGCTCCCTCAGGCCAAGTTCGTGGTGTATTTCTCGATCGAGAGAGCAGAGTGGTGGGACAGCCTCGACCTGGCTGATGCCTTACACCCGCAGACGCTGTTAGCTTATGGCTTCAACGGAGGAGATCTCCCCGTCGGATTCGGCGGTCCGTTGCGAATGCGTGTCCCCCGCCAACTGGCGTACAAGAGCGTCAAGTACATCAATCATCTGACGGTGACCAACACGCTCGAGCCCTTCGGCAAAGGCCTCGGTTCCGCCTCCCCCGAAGGTGGCTATTCCTGGCACGCCGGGATTTGAGGGAGAGAATCGTCCGATAGCTCGCCGGCACAGATCGAACGTCGAGGCGATCCAAAAGCCCGAGGAACGAGGAGGGACGGTTCACACAACCTTCCGCTGCCGGAGTAGCCGTCGACTCGCCACCGTTACTCCCCTTGCAGCAGTACCCCCAGTTGGCTGACCAGGTCGGGGCGTCCGTCGGCATTAATGTCCACCGCGCCCTGCACGCCCAACGGCCCGGCGTAGACCGCAACCGACGGTTGGAATCCCCCGGTCGCGTCCGCCAATAAGTATCCCCGGCTCCCCACCACGTCTCTACGCCCATCCCCGTTGAGGTCGAGGAACCCGACCAACCCCGCATCCTCGGTTAGCGTGGCGAGTGTGGTAATCGTCCCGAAGCCTGAAACAGTTCCCGCACGCATGGAGAGAAGCCGAGTCCCATTAAGTGGATCGATGACGGTCGTCAGCAAATCGGAAGCCCCGTCCCCATTCGCGTCCGCAATCAACAGTCCGCCAAGGTAAACCGCCGGCTCCAGCGCCTGACGCGTCACCCACGCTGTCTCGCCGTCGAACTGCAGCAACTCGAGGAAACTCACCTGTTGCGCCCCCACGAGACGTGTCCCCCGAACGAGCAGCTCGGATTTCCCATCGCCATCCACATCCAAGGGCTGGAGGCTCGACACGGTGAGCGCCGCCGAATACACGATCGGTGCGGCAACTCCGCCGGCCCCGTCTCCCCGGACCAGAACCAGCCGACTGCCCCCCAGCAGGGATCCTCCTCCCGTCTCCACCACCAAATCCTGAACACCGTCGCTGTCGAAATCGCCACCGACAATGCGGTTGGGACGTGAGTCCATCGAGACGGTGGCAGAGGCAACGAATCGGCTGCCGCCTTGGTTGGTCAGCACCACGAGCTGGTTGGTGCTGCGACTGTCGAAGGCTTCTGCCCGCCGCACCACCGCGAGATCAAGCAGACCGTCGCGATTCAGGTCCCGCTGTTCGAAGGCCACCACAATAGAGCCCATCGAGTTGCTCGCCAGCAGCGAGCCGCGTCCCTCTGCCGCCAACGGCTGCCAGACCTGGATGGAGTTCGATCGAGAATCAAGCACGGTCAGCTCAACCGAGCCATTTCCGTCGATATCGCCGGTCGTAACCTGCAGCGGAACCAACGACTCGGAAACAATCTGCGTCCGAGTGCGGAACGAGCCATCCCCACGCCCGAAGTTCACCAACGCACCAGAGGAGCCGATGCCGCTGATCAGATCAGGATGAGTGTCGCCGTCCCAGTCGCGAACATCCAGAAGCACTGGGCCGCAAGGCACAGCCGTGGCTGTTCCCATCACGCCACCCTCCCCAGCCATCAGGACGGAGACAAAATCCCCGGACGCGTGACTGGCGATGAGATCGAGCCGGGAGTCATGGTTCAGGTCAACCATCCTGAGAGACGTGACCGGCCGACCTACCGGATACGCCAAGATCCGTCCGAAGGTCCCGTCGCCGGCACCAAACGCGATCCGGATGCTTCCCGCATTCCCGGCCTCGCCCCCGACGAGATCGAGATGCCCATCCACATCCATGTCCACACACACCAACGAATTGACCGTCCGAGGCAGGGGGATCACAATCGCCGGCGCATATCCTCCGGCCGATCGACTCAAAAACACCACCGTCTGACTGGCGAACGCCACCACCACATCGTCAGCCCCGTCTTCATTGAGGTCCCCCAAGGCCAGGGCCTCCGCCGTGCCGAAGGAGTTGGTCTGAAGAGTTCCCGCAGCGAGCAACAGGCCATCTGAAGTGCCCTGAAACAGGCTCACACCACGCCCGTTCCGACTGAGGACGGCCACATCCAGAAAGGCGTCTGCAGTCAGCCGTCCCAGCACGATCTTTTGGGGATCACGCAGCACCGGATGGGTGGTGACGACTGCAAAGCCGCCGTCGCCCGATCCGCGCAGCACGTAAAGGTTCGAGGAAAGCGAATCCACCACCAAGCCATCCGCAAACCGATCCGCGTCCAGCTTGGGGAAAACGGCGTCCGTGATAATCAATGTGCCAGGAACACTGGAGAGAAGACGATTCGCAAAGGCTCCTTCCACCGTGCCCAGTTTGGTAGCAACACCACTCCCGGAACGACCGGCCAGATCCAGAAGGCCGTCATCGTTCAGATCCACCAACTGTCCACCGTCATGGGTGGGAATCACCAGGCCGGGGAAGAGACTGGTAGAGGAGGGAATCGAATCGACAGTCAACGGATCCGTCCCGTCTTGATATTCCTTCAAGTTGGATCGCAAGTCCCCATCGGGATCTTGCAGGGCGTCCGACGCCACCAACGGATGGAGGATCGTGGGACGCTGAAGTTCGTAGACATCGTCGATCCCATCCGCGTCCACATCCAAAGGAGTGCCGATCGGCTGGGCTTCCAGGACATAGTGCTCGGCCGTGGGGATCATCGGAGGATTGGGATCCGTAAGCACGGCGCTGCCTGGCGCAGTAAGCGTCACAGCCACGGGCGAGCCAACCGGTTCTCCTTGAGATCCGGCACGATAGAGCAGATAGTAAAATCCCTCCTTCGATGTGAAATGCACGCCCGCCGCACCCTGCGGCTCGGCCGTGACATCGCTGATGGTGGAAAGTTCTCCGAATTCTCCATACGCCATGGTGACCCCGCTGCCATAGTCGAGAGGATCCCCGATAAAGGCGAACGCCTCCCGATCCCCGGCTCCGCCAAATACTTCAGCGAGCAGACGGTAGCGAAGCTCGAAGGAGTGACCGTTGGGTATACCTTCCAGGTTCACCGTGCCGAGGTGCCGGACCTGACGATACTCGGCGCTAAAGCTACCTTCCACACGCAGTGCCTGATCGGGAAGGTCGCCCTCTTGAAAGACGATGGCAAAACTGGGAGGGACTCCCGCGGCGGCGGCCTGACCGGCAATCTCCGCCCGATACAGGAAAACCGGCATCCAGGACGGTGAGACATCGAATGCCCGCATCTCTACCGAAATCTCAGCCATCGCTCGCAGGTCTTCTCCGCCGATCCCGAATCCACCGAGACGCAAAACCATGGGTTTGACCAGGAATTGCGGGTCCTTGAGCCCAGCCTGCTTAATGAAGCTTCGCTGCCAGCGGACCCCGCTGGAATAGGTCGACCCCACCGCGACGTTGGTCGGAGCGACACCAAGACTACCAGCACGTGCCAAGGCATAAAATGTTCCGGAGTTGGTCGCCCATGCCCGGGCCCCGATACTGTTGGTCATGGTAGCCGCGACGGTGTCGGAACCGAGATAGGCCTCGACCACCGGATCATTGGGCCGGCTGTCGATCTCCTTAAGCGCCGGGTTCAGGGTGGTCGCTACAGCGGTCATCTCCACCAAAGCCAGATCCACGGCCAAGTCCGCCCCCCGATCCTCCAGGACGACTTCCTGATCGCCAATCGATCGCATGATGACATTGGTGCCGACACCTATTTCGATAGGATCGCTGGCCACGTAATAGGTAGAACCCTCAGGAACAGTAAAAATATTGGTCAGGTGGTCGGGAGTGAAGAGAGAGGCGGGAAGATCCGAAATCGGCATACGGCTGTCCGCGTCGTAGACCTTCACGGTGGACTCGGAGCGGATCTCCGGATGCCGATAATAGAACCCCTCAGCTGAGACGTGAAAGTCCACCGAATCAATCCAGTCCAGAATTTTCAGCGGATCCGGGACTTGCGGATCAGCCCACAGCTCCGAGGTGGCCAGAACTTGCAGGTCGGATCGTGGAACTCCACCTCCGGGCACCTTCCGGGTGGCGGTTGGATCCAGCTTTCCATCGCCGTTGAAGTCGCCGCGTGGATGTCGCCGCGCCTCGTCTGGATCGCCCGTTCGACCGTCTGCGTTCGCATCGCCAGACGGATGCCTTGAGGAACCGTTCAGCTGCTGTCCACGTTCGGAGGCGAGATACCAGTCGCGCCACCGGCGGAAATCGGCCATGTCTATCACGCCATCGCCAGGCACGCTGAGCAACCCAACATAGTCCGGCCCCTCCGTGATCCGTTCAAAACTCCGTTCCTTGCCGGGACCCCAGCCAGGAATTTCCAACCGCGTGCTCCCATCGAGTGAGCTGTCATCGATGTCCAGGATCATTCGTTCCACCCGGCGATCCGGGCGCAGCGAGTCGATGCCCCACAGGCTTTCCCAAGCATCGACCCAGGGGCCCGCGCCACGAATGAGGCCGATGATTTCTACCGGGGTCAGTGTCGGTTCCACCGCGAGAAGAAAACCGGCCACTCCAGCCGCAAACGGGGAAGCCATGGAAGTACCGGGGTAGGCCGCGTATCCCCCCGCCTCGACGAACGTGGTGGAGAGGATATCCTCCCCCGGAGCGTAGATATGAGCCCCCCGGTTGGAGAAGGAGCTAATGATGCCTCGACGGTCATGGGCACCTACCACCAGCACATTCGGGGTTTGCCATTCCAAGGCCGCACTGCACATGGGACTGGCGAAGGCAGCCGGAAGCAGGTCGCTGTCATTACCGGCAGCGCACACCACGAGCACTTGCGGAGCGTTGCGCAGGACCGCATCCACGAGCCGACCATAGTTTGTAGCGACATGAGCGATCTGATTGGAATAGCTCGCGGTGAAGAGGTTGGTCAGTGTGGGGCGGATGGCGTTGGTCGCCAGGTACCAATTGAATCCCAGACTCATGTTAATCACACGGGTCCGGGTTGAGGTGACGGTCGATCGAAGTTCCTGAACCAAACGGAAAGCGGTGTCGTAGTCTGCCGAGGTCACTATCCCCACCTGAGGGGGAACGGCGGTAGAATCGGTGGATCGAATGACGAACGATTGTCCCAGCAGGGACGCGAAGGGGTTGACACCGTCCACCCCCAACCCGTTGTGGTGAGTCGCACCAATGATCCCGGCCACGTGATTGCCGTGGTCGTCAACTCCCATCCACGGCGCCCCGAGAAACCGCGCCACGGAGAGATCGGGATGCGGGGCGAAGTCGACGTCTATGACCGTCGTCAGCACGGCGGGAACGGCGGAGGCTCGTAGAGCGGGTATCACATTCCACATCTGGGGCACGCGGGCGAATTCCAATCCCCAGTTACCTCCCGCGAACTCCCCCGCCCTGCCCCAGTCCCACCCGACAGCCGCCCGTTGATCATCGCTGATCAGTGCGGGACCGATCCCGATGTCGGGGGCGGCAGCCTGCACCAACCCTTCACGGAGGAGTGCAGAGGTCCTTAGAATGAGTTCCTCCGGAGTTTGACTGGAAAACTTCACCATGAAGAGGGCATTGGAAAGAGCTGCATCCGCCGGGCTGGAAGCAACCACGGTGGCGCCATGACGCGCGATCAACTCATTAAACTGCCCGATCGTGACGTTGGTTCGAAGCATCAACATCGCGTGATGCGCGGAAGGCACACCCGGAGGCGGAAAGTCCGTCCGATCTGGGTTGTAGGGCAGCCGAGGGGAGGCCAGGGCAAGCTCTGCGGAGGGATCACCTGCCAAGCGTGTCAAGGTTGGCATTCCCAGGATCGCACTGAGATCGGTTCCCGAGAGATCCAAGCCGTCCAGATTCACCGAACTCAGGTTAGCCCCGGCCAGGTTGGCATTCCGCAGGTCCGCGCCCGCCAAATTCGCTCGCGTCAACACCGCACCTGCCAAGTGGGTGCCGACCAGTTTAGCCCCGGCGAGATTGGCATCGCGGAGGTCCGCCCCGCGCAAGTCCAGTCCGGAGAGGTCAGCTCCGGGAAGATTCAGGCGATGCCTTAAGCGAACATAACCCCGCTGGTGCATCCTGGGAATCAAGCGCTCGTGCCCAATTTGTGCGGCCCCAAGGAATCCGCCTGGTATCGTGGCCGGATCTACTTCCCAACCAAGCAAGTCCTGACTCGTTTCCAGCTGAAATTCGTTATGAATATAGGGAGCGTTGGTGGTCAACGAGTCAGACTGCCACGAAATCCGCAGGGATTCCCCAGCCATGGACGCGCCAAGCCGGACTTCCACCGCCCCGACGCGGGGGCAAAACAGAATCCAACTGCTCAGGAGCGTCAGAAGGGCGGTCCCGGCTGCCGACTTGAGTAAACGTTCACCTAGGTACCCGACGGCTGCCCATGGACGTCCGGTGCCGCTCAGCGTGTCGATCGTTGGTTTGGTGCGCTTCATAATGGCCTTTCAGCCCCTGTGTGCACCCTAGAAAACCAGCCCATCCGGGAAACCTTTCACGAAAAACAATCCTGTCGCTTTCCGGGGTGTATCCAGGTAGGATGAGCGATCATGGGGTTCGTATGAGAGATGCGTTGAAGTGGGCCAGCGGGCTAGTGTGGATACTCAGTTTCAGTTCCGTTCTGACGACCGAGCTCCGTGGAGCCACGATCGCCTGGGATGGCGGCGGAGGAGACGGGCTTTGGCAGACGGCGGCAAACTGGACAGGCGATGTCTTGCCCGGCGCCGCGGATGACGTGATCCTGACCGCGGCAGGCGGGCCGCTGACTTCCATCACCAACACTCTTCAAACCACCGTGAGGAGCCTTCAATCGTCCAATGCCCTCGTTCAACTGGGCGGCAGTTTGCGCCTCACGACGGGACCATCCAGGCTGGACGGCCCCCTCACCCTCATGGGCAACCCGCTCTTTACGGTCTCCGGAACGGGAAGTGTCCTTTCCGTGTACGGCTCCTTCGAGATGACAGCGGGGACTTTGCAAGCCATTGGTGGAGGGAGGATCTCGCTGGAATCTCTCGCCTCCTATGCCAAGCCGCCCGGCTGCTTCGCCGTGATCTGGAAGGCGGATGGCGCCGGCAGCCGCTTCGACTTGCCCACCTTGGAGTCGCTGAGCGGCGGGGAATGTGCCTCGATCCATATCCAGGCCGATCGCGGAGGCATCGTCGACTTGCCCGCCCTCACCAACCTAACCGAAGGCCAGGTGATGTTCCTCTCCGAGGGTGCAGGCAGTGTCGTGGACCTCCCCCTTCTAAACACCGCAACCGCACGGCTCCGGAGCTTCAGCTTCGAGGCGCGCAATTTAGGCCGGGTTAACTACCCTGGCTTCAGCGGTTCTCCCATGGCGATCATCAGCCGCAGGTCAGGAGGCGTGATCCCGGTGGATCGCCTGACTGAACTCAGGGGTTTTACGATCGGAGGCGCCTCCGCGGACTTTCCCCTGCTGACCCGTCTCGGGAATTCGGGCATCACCATTGAATCAGGCGCTGTGGTGTCGCTGTCCAACCTCACTGTCCATACCTCGGGCAACAGTTGCGAAGCACCCTTGTGGTCGGTGTCCGGAACCGGAAGCCAGCTGCGGCTGCCCTCCCTCTCCACGTTGGCCGGCCCGGAATGTGGCAGCCTAGGATTTCGAGCCTTCGCCGGTGGCTTGTTTCAGATGCCCAATCTGTCCCGCATCGAGCAGGGATCCATAACGATTCTCGCCGACGGCGCGGGCAGCCGCGTGGAGTTGCCCCAGCTCGAATCCTGCCTCGGCGACTCGCTGACCGTGGGCTTCGAAGCTCGCAACCTCGGGGAAGTCCAGGTCCCCCGGCTGCCGGGGGGCGAGGTGGTGACGGTCGCTGTAGGCACCGGTGGGATTCTGCCGGTGGCCCAAATGACCCGGCTCAAGGGTTTCTCAGTCAACGCGATGCCGGTCGAGTTTCCCGAACTCGTTCAGCTGGGGAACGCGAACATCACGGTGAGTGGCGGCGGAATCGCCTCCACCCCCAAACTGCTTTCCCACCTCCATCCTTTAGGGTGTGTTGGAACCACCTGGCTCGCCACGGGAGCGGGCAGCCGGCTGGACTTCTCCGCCCTCAGGGCCTTGACCGGAGCCTCCTGCGGTAACCTCGCCGTGCGTGCCGCTGCCGGGGCCACCGTGGATCTGAACACCCTCGGTTCGCTGTCCGAAGGCGTGCTGTCCTTTGTCGCTGAAGGCACCAACAGCCTGATCAACCTCGCCAAGTTGGAGGATGCTTCGACCGCGCAGAGGTCCATCTCTTTCGACGCGCGTAACTCGGGTGTGCTCGCAATGCCCACCTTCCGTGGCGGCCCGGCAGTTTCCGTAACCATTCGTTCGGGCGGCACTTTGGATGCGACCCAAATGACCCTGCTCAAGAGCATGCTGGTCAGCGGAACGCGCCTCGCCATGCCCGGGGTGACGCGGTTGTTTTCCGGCAGCCTCATCGTCGAGGAGGGCGGAGAACTGTCCTTCCCCAACCTGATTGGGCATTCCCACGGAAGCTCCTGCGCCGTGAGTCTGTGGAGCGCCACGGGTGCGGGCAGCCTTCTCGACCTCATGAACCTCACGTCGCTGCAAGGACCGGATTGCGGCGCACTCGCCATCGAGGCCGTGGCCGGCGGACGGGTGGCCATGGGCGGATTGCAACGGGTGGTGGAGGGAAGGCTGGAGCTGCTCGCCGACGGCACCAACAGCGTCATCGATCTGGCGTCCTGGCAGCGATCCGACGCCACTAGCCGCGAAGTCCTGCTTGAGGCTCGAAACCAAGGGAGCCTGCTGATGCCGCAGCTGGGCGGAGGGGAGACGGTCGGACTGACGGTCCGATCCAACGGAGTGATCGCGGCCGGTCAACTGAGTTGGCTGGCATCCGTGACCGCCAGCCGTGTGAACCTCGAACTCACCGGATTGACCAACCTTAACTCCGGCTCCCTAGCGGCCACCGACGGCTCGATCATCTCGCTGCCCGGCCTCAGAACCTACCTCAAAAGCTCCCGCTGCGACGCCGACGCATGGAGCGCACGAGGCGCAGGGAGCGCTCTTGAGCTTCCAAACCTCGTCCAGTTGGCCGCAGGCGACTGTGTGCCGTTAACTCTGGAAGCCAGCTCGGGCGGACGGATCTCGCTTCCCCTGCTTACCAACGTTCCAAGTGGGTGGGTCCAGGTGATCGCCACCGGCGCAGGAAGCTCCATGCAACTCCCGACTCTGGGAAACTTCGTGGATGCGGAGCGGCGGTCGAGCCTCGTGGCCACGAATGGCGGAACGATCGATCTCGGATCCGGAGCGCTGATCACCTCCGGCGTCCTGATCAGGATCAGTCCGGGCAGTCCGGGGCTGCCGCCCACTCTGTTGGACGCCCATCAACTGGTGCTTCATGGGCAGCCCTGGCACAGTTATCGCGTGGATCGCTATCTACTGCCAGCCACGGGCGGAGAAGCGGAGCTGTATGTGAGGGTTCCGCTGCTCACGGAGTTCCAGTCCATCGGGGCTGCGGTCGAAGCCGGACTGGGATTCATCGCCAAGGAGTTCGTGATGGATCCGCCTGGGCTGGAACTGAGCCCGTTGTCGGGAATCGGGGTGCGTAAAGTGGTCTATGGCCCACCAGGCAAGAACTATGACCTACTGGCCACCGAAAGAGTGGACGCTGTTTGGCCATGGCCGTGGTTGGCGACAATCACCCTCACCAACAGCTTTTCCATCCTTCCCGATGAACCGCTCTCCATCCCCCAGCGTTACTTCAAGCTCCAGGGGCCGATGGTGCCGTGATGAGCGCATCCCGTGGTTAGAAGTGCCGTTTTCGGGGGGTGTGGCTACTTCCAGCAGCTGAACGCCACCGTGCCAGAAGAATTTCCCGACTCCGTCGGGTCCTGAAAAGCTGTAGAGGGCTACAGCACTCCATAGCAGCCACCTGCATCGCGGAGCGTTTTGGAGTGCTGTAGCCCTCTACAGCTTTTCAGCCCCACCGGAGGGAACTCCCAGCACCCTCACTCGGAAATAATCACGGCCGCTTTGAGGCCTACCTCTCGTCGGTCCGTTCGCTCGATGGGCTGTCTCATTCCTTCACGCTGAGTTCTGCCGTGGAGACGGGGCCGACGACTCCGAAGGCGTTAACCGTTCTCGTCTCCAACGGGTTCGCGCGCGAGTGAACGTTCCACACGAACCGATCGTCGGACCCCTGCCATCCGCCTCCATAGGGATGGTAGTGCGCGGTATTTAAGGCGCAAAGCGTAAGCTCGTCACGCTGGAGCACCAACGGTGCGTCCTATCCCAGCCTGGGGTGACAACCCCAGGTAACCATCCCCCCTCCCATCCAGGGCTGAAAGCCCGGCATGAGGCCACCGAATCCGTCGCCACTTCACCACCTTTCTCATCGCACTTCGACCCCCCCCCTCGAGGATCCTGAGATGAAACAAGACGCGACAAAGCCGACCAGCGAAGGCAAGCTAGAACCCACCGAGGGAAGCGCCTCGATGAAGCGATGACCGGACCCGATCCAATCGAAAGAACAAATTGGTGAAAACATCTCTCCTCTCCCTGGCATTGGTGGCCCTGATGACCATCCCGCCCCCGGCAGCATCGGCTGCCAACGCCAAGCCGCTGGCGATTCCTGATTTTACCAAAGGGGGCAAAATCCCCGCCGGCGCCAAACACGACTGGAATCTCGGACCCACGGGGCTTCGGGGATGGATGTTCAGCGACAAGCTGGTGACCACGGATGCGCGACAGATTTCGATCACCCAGGTGGACAAGGGTTCACCGGCCGATGGTCATCTCGCGGTCGGGGACGTGATCCTGGGGGTCGGCGGCCAGCCATTTTCCCGCGACCCTCGCGCCGAGTTCGGGGAAGCCATCACCGCCGCCGAATCCGGGGTCAGTGGAGGCAGGCTCAAAGTCACTCGCTGGCGGGCGGAGAAATCCGAGGATATCGTGGTCCAACTCCCAGTACTCGGCAGCTACAGCTCCACCGCGCCCTACGACTGTCCCAAGTCAAAGCGAATTCTCGATCAAGGGTGTGCCGCGCTGGCCGCCCGGATGGCCGATCCGGCGTACAGCAAAGGGCCGAATCGAGAACCCATCACACGGTGCCTCAATGCCCTCGCCCTCCTGGCCAGCGGAAACCCCGCCTATCTCCCGCTGGTGAAAAAGGAAGCCCAGTGGGCTTCGGGCTACTCGTCGCGCTCCATGCAAACCTGGCGCTACGGCTACGTTCTCATACTACTCTCTGAGTATCTGCTAGCGACAGGCGACGCGTCGGTAATGCCCGGTTTGCGTCGTGTCGCACTCGAGGCGGCCCGGGGACAAAGTGCGGTCGGATCCTGGGGGCATGGCTTTGCGGTTCCCGACGGACGACTCGGCGGCTATGGGATGATGAATTCCCCGGGGGTGCCCCTGACCATTTCGCTGGTGATGGCCCGCGCAGCGGGCGTCACCGAACCTGAGGTGGACCGGGCCATTGAGTTGAGCGCACGCCTGCTGCGATTCTACCTTGGCAAAGGAGCGATCCCCTATGGCGACCATCATCCGTGGATTCAAAACCACGAGGACAATGGCAAGTGTGGGATGGCGGCCGTCCTCTTCAACCTGCTAGGCGAGGCGAAGGCGGCGGAGTTCTTCTCCCGCATGAGTATCGCCTCCCACGGGCCCGAACGTGATACCGGGCACACCGGCAATTTTTTTAACATTCTCTGGTCCATCCCCGGCATCGCCCAGTCCGGCCCCCAGGCCACCGGAGCCTGGATGCGAGAGTTTGGGGCGTGGTACTTCGACTTAGCCCGTCAATGGAATGGCAGTTTCCCACATCAAGGCCCTCCGGAGTTGGAGGAGGATAGCTACCCTGGATGGGATTGCACGGGAGGCTATCTACTGGCGTACGCGATGCCCTTAAAGCAGCTCTATCTCACCGGGAAACGCCCCGGTGTGGTGCCGCCGATCGATGCCGCCTCGGCACAAGCCCTCATCCTCGATGGCCGAGGCTGGAGCAACAAGGACCGCCACAGCGCCTATGACCAGCTCACTGCGGCGCAGCTGCTGGCACGCCTCGGCAGCTGGTCGCCGGTGGTCCGTGAGCGAGCGGCGATGGCACTCGCCCGTCGCAAAGACGTCCCGATCCCAAGCCTGCTGAACTTGTTGGAGTCGCCCGAGCTCAATTCCCGCTACGGGGCCTGCCAGGCCTTGATCGCCCTTCGCAAGCGTGGAGCGCCAGCCGTGGACGCGCTGCGACGTTCATTGACCGACCAGGATCTCTGGCTCCGGGTAAAGGCGGCGGAGGCCCTCGCCAGCATCGGTGCACCGGCCATGATCGCCGTGCCGGATCTCCTCGAGTTGCTCGCCGCAGTAGATCTGGAGAACGATCCACGGGGCATGCAGCAGCGCTACCTTTCCTTCGCTCTGTTCGATCAGCATGACGGGATGTTAAGCCGGTCTCTGGACGGAGTGGACCGAGCGGCGCTTCACCGGGCGGTAAAGGCTGGACTCAAGAACCAGGATGGCCGTGCCCGGGGCAGCATTGGATCGGTCTACCGAAACTTGTCCGCCGAGGATATCAAGCCGTTGTTGCCCTCGATCTATCAGGCGATCATCGAGCCAGCTCCCAGCGGAGAGATGTTCGCCGACTCCATTCGCGTGGAAGGCCTGCGGCTTCTGGCGAAGCATCGGATCAAGGACGGAATCGCCGCCTGTGTCAAATACACGCGCGAGCAGAACCCCTGGGCCAGCGAAGCGCGGACTCCCGAGTTGATGAAAATCCTACTCAGCTACGGGACGAACGCTCGATCCGTCATTCCGGAACTGACCAAGCTCGCCCACTATTTCGAAAAGGATGAAAAGGACTTTCCCAAGGAACTCATGCTGAAGAAAGCCCAGTCGGTTCGAGACACAATCCGGGCGATCGAAACCTCGACGGACTCCCCCAAGCTGATACCCCTTAACTAGAGGCCCTCAGCATCCTTGAAACCGTCACGGGGATGAGCCAGGATGACCGCCATGGCTGACCAGCCCAATCCTCGCGATCCGTTTCAAGAAGCCCGCCGCAACGCCGGCATGCTCAAGTGCCCATTCCAGGGCGAGATGGTGCCCATGATCCTGCGCCATGCCGATGTCCGCGAAGCCGCCAAGAACTGGCAGACGTTCAGTTCCGACGCGCCGTTCCGAGTGCCCATCCCTTCCGAAGAGGAGGTGCGAACCATGCGGCAATTGCCCATCGAAACCAATCCACCGGAACATACCGAGTATCGCGCCATCGCCGAGCCCTTCTTCGCCCGCGCCAAACAGCCCGAGGTCATCGCCAAGGTGGAGTCCTTGATCGCGGGCAGCGTTTCCGAGCTGTTCAAGCACGATTCTGTGGAGATCGTGAATCAGTTCGCGCTTCCCATCCAATCCCGAGCGCTGACCTATCTGTTGAATGTTCCCGAGTCCGAAGCAGAGACCTGGATTCGCTGGGGCATGCATGTGTTCAAAGTAACCGGCGGGACTTTCAAAAAGGGCACCACCCTGGAAGACTACCTGCAGGCGCGATTCGACCAAGCCGAAGCGAATCCAGGTGAGGACTTTTTCAGCGCGCTCACGAAAGCTTCCTACCGCGGTCGGAAGTTGACGAGGGAAGAGATGATGGGATTCGGAAATCTGACGTTCGCAGGAGGGCGCGACACCATCATCCACAGTATCTCCTCCATCATCGCCTATCTCGGCCAGAACCCTCAGGCGCTGCAATATCTCCGCGACGATCCCAAACGCATCGTTCACGCGGGCGAAGAATTCTTCCGTTTCTTCATGCCGCTCACGCACATCGGACGGGTTTGCCCCGTGCAGACCGAGGTCCTGGGAGCCACCGTTCCACCCGGGGGACGGGTGTCGCTGGGCTGGGCTTCGGCGAACTTCGACGAGTCGGTGTTCGAAGCACCGCAAGAGATTCGACTGGATCGCAAACCAAACCCGCACGTGTCTTTTGGATTCGGGCCCCATCTGTGCTTGGGCGCACCCCACGCGCGGTTGATCGTGCGGAGCCTGCTCCAAGCCCTCGTTGATCGCGTGGAACGCATCGACTTGCTGGACGTCAATGAGCATACCGAAATGGAGCCGCTGTATCGGCGCTCCAACGGCTACGAATCGTTGACGGCGCGCTTAATCGCCAGAAGTCACTAATTTCTCAGGTGTCCTGATGGGGATGCTCCCCACGGGTTTTGGGGTAAACACCCCATAGTGCTGTGGCTGGGTCTAGGTTTAGGCTTCATGCGTGAACCACAGCATAAACACTAATCCACTCAAACAGGGCGCATTAACCGAGCACTCTGCCGGCCTCGGAACCGTCACCCGCCAAATGGTGCACAAGCGAGCTCAGGAACTCGCAACGATCGATGGGCGCGACCCCCAGGATGTGACCAAAGCCGATTGGGAGTTGGCGAAGCAGGAACTGATCGGAGATCCAAGCCCGGACGAAAACGAAGAGGCGATTGAGACAGCCCCGGAGTCGGACCGCTGGAATCCGGTGGCGGGGTCAACGGGGAGTTCCATACCCGTTGCCGGTAGTGAGGATGAAGATGCCGAAGGCCGCAGCGATCATCAGCGCCTAATCGAGGAAGGCATTGCCGAGGCGGCCCACGATCAAATGCTCCAAGCCGCTCTGAAGATGAAAACGGACGAATCCAACACGGGCAGGTGAGAGAACGAATCTACGCCGCCATCAGACCTCGGTTCACTCCAACTGTTATGAACACCATCACAAGCCGGGAAATTCATTTGGTTTCACGCCCAAACGGTCTTCCCACCGCGGGTAATTTCTCGCTCGTGGAAACCACGATCGGGCCGCTGCCCGAACATCAGGTACTGGTGCGAAATCTCTACCTGTCGGTCGACCCCTATATGCGGGGCCGGATGTCTGAGGGGAAATCTTATGTGCCGCCGTTCGAGCTTGGCAAAGCCATGGAAGGAGGCGCAGTGGGCGAGGTAATCGCGTCGCGTAGCGATGCTTTTAAGGTAGGCGATGTTGTCAGTTCCAACCAGGGCTGGCGTGAGTATTTCACCGCCCCACCGGAAGGTCTGCGCCAGCTCAGTCGCGATATCGAGCCGCTCTCTGTTTACCTAGGGGCGCTGGGCATGACAGGGATGACGGCTTGGGCAGGATTGAATCTCGTGGGAGTGAAGGCCGGGGACGTGGTCTTCATCTCGGGCGCAGCGGGAGCTGTGGGCAGCGTGGCTGGTCAACTGGCCAAGATCCGTGGATGCCGGGTCATCGGATCGGCCGGCTCCCCGGAGAAAGTCCGGTTCCTTCGTGAGAAATGCGGCTTTGATATTGCCCTAAACTACAAGACCGCACCGGTTCTTGAGCAGCTCAATGTCGAAGCCCCGGATGGAATTGATGTCTATTTTGACAATGTGGGGGGGGAAACACTCGAGGCGGCCCTTCAGGTGTTGAGAGTTCACGGTCGGATCATTGCCTGTGGCGGAATCTCGGCCTACAACGCGACAAAGCCAAAGCCCGGGCCTTCCAACCTCTTCAACATGATCACCAAGCGACTGACGATGAAAGGCCTACTGGTTCGAGACTGGCTGGACCGGCAAGCCGAGTTCGAGCAGGAAGTAGGGGGCTATTATCGGGCCGGCAAGCTCAAGAATCGGGAAACGGTCGTCCAGGGAATCGAACACATGACCGAAGCATTTCTGGGTCTGTTCGAAGGCACAAATATCGGCAAGATGATCGTCAGGTTGGGCTGATGTCGGACAGCGCAAATCAATCTGATTTCCTTCTTATTCGCAGCGGTTGTCGGGATCGTCTGCGGATATACACCCGCTCGACGGGCGGCACACCTCAATCCCATCGACGGCCTGGTTCGGGAAAAACCACACCCCGTCCCACACGCTAGCCCTGCCAAATTTGTCCGGGTAACACCCCATGTCGCTGGCAGCCGCTTCAGTTTAAGGTTTCGGCATCATGACAACCGCCCTCACCACCCCGCTGCCTCCCCCAGGAAAATCACCCACCAAACCCGCCGGGACGGCAAAGTCCAAAGCTTACCAAAGCGTCAACCCTTACAATGGCAAAACGCTCAAGACATTCGAACAGCTGACCGCCAGCCAGCTCGAGAAAGCGCTGAAGACCGCCCAGACCTGCTTCGAGTCCTGGCGCCAACTGACCTTCGCAGAACGCTCCACCATCGTCGCCAAAGCAGCCACCCTGATGCGTGAACGGGCAGACGAGTTGGCCAAACCGGTGACGCTCGAGATGGGAAAACTCATCGCTGAAGCCCGCGGCGAAGTCTCACTGAGCGCGGATATCCTCGATTATTACGCAGCCAATGCCGAGAACTTTCTGACGTCGGAAACTCTGAAGCCCAAGCTGGGTGAAGCCGTGATCGAACACAGTCCGTTCGGCGTGCTTTTCGGTGTTCAACCTTGGAACTTTCCCTACTACCAACTGGCGCGCTTCGCCGCGCCCAATCTGATGGCGGGGAATGTCGTGATGGTGAAGCACGCGGGTTGCGTGCCCCAATGTGCGATGGCGTTTGCCAAATTGTGGCTCGACGCCGGGGCGCCAGCCGGAGCGTATACCAACCTGCTCATCTCGCACGACCAGGTAAACCAGGTGATCGATGATCCCCGAATCAAGGGAGTGGCCCTGACTGGCGGTGTGGAAGCAGCCCGCAGTGTTGCGGCGCGAGCTGGACAGAACGTTAAGAAGACCACCATGGAACTCGGTGGGAACGACGCGTTCATCGTTCTGGCCGACGCCGACCTCGAAGCCACTGTCAAGTGGGCTGTCTGGGCGAAGATGAACAACGCCGGCCAATGCTGCGTCGCCGCGAAACGATTCATCCTAGCCGAGGAGATTGCCGATGCATTTCTTGAGAAGTTCCAAGCGGCTCTCACTGCCCTCAAGCCCGGCGATCCCATGGACAGTTCGACCACACTCGCTCCCCTCTCGACTGAAAGCGCTTTGATAAGCTTGTTGGCTCAGGTCAAAGGAGCCGTTGCCAACGGAGCCAAGGTTTTGCTGGGCGGAAATCGGTTAGATATACCCGGCTCGTTCATGCAGCCGACAATCCTCACGAACATCAAACCTGGGAATCCGGCCTACCGCGAAGAGTTTTTCGGACCGGTCGCGTTGATTTTTGTCGTCAAGAATGAGGACGAGGCAGTTGCCCTGGCCAATGATTCCGATTTTGGCCTGGGTGGCTCGATCTTCTCCAAAAGCGTTGCGCGCGCCCAACAGATGGCGAGCCGACTGGATACCGGCATGGTGTTTATCAACCACCCGACCTGGACCGCGTGCGATCTGCCTTTCGGGGGGATCAAGAACTCCGGCTATGGTCGGGAACTATCAGCGTTGGGCATTCAAGAGTTCGTGAATCGCAAATTGGTGCGGACCAGTTCCATCGACGCGCCGGCATGAGAGGTGATGGGCTGCCTTGTTAGGGTTACACCCCATGGCGCACCAGATCGCATCGCCCTAGCGTGAAGCCGACGAGATCAGTTTTCTAAGATCAACGAATCGACACGGTGCGTCGTGGCGGACTGCGGCAAACACACGACGGATGAAGAACTTTACTCTTGAATACCCATGACAACTAAGAACCCCATCAAGCCCTCAGAAAAAAAACCCGTTTGGTTCATCACTGGCTGCTCGACCGGTTTCGGACGCGAGTTGGCCAAGCATGTCCTCCAGTTGGGCTATCGCACCGTCATCACCGCCAGGAACCCCGCTGACGTGGAGGACCTGGCCAGCGCGGGTGAGTCTTTGACAGGAGGCGGAAAGGACGTTTGGCGGCATTGACGTGCTGGTGAACAATGCGGGGATCGGCTACTTCGCTGCCGTCGAGGAGAGTGAGGAGCAGGAGGTCCGCCGCATGTTCGAGATCAACGTGTTCGGGCTGAGCTGGATGATCCAAGCAGCCTTGCCTGGCATGCGACGCAGGCGTCAGGGGTCCATCATCAATGTTTCGTCGGTAGGCGGGCTGCGATCCTTTCCATCGCTGGGTTTTTACAATGCGACCAATTTTGCTATCGAGGGCTTGTCCGAAGCCCTCTGGCAGGAAGTGGAGCCACTCGGCATTCATGTGATGCTCGTTGAACCCAGTGGATTCAGAACTGATTGGGCCGGACGCTCGGCCCAAGAGTGCGCAACGCCCATCGCGGACTATGCCGCGACTGCCGGCAACTGGCGGACCGAAATGCGGGCGAACTCCGGAAAGCAACCCGGGGATCCAGTTCGGGCCGTCAAGGCCATCGTCGAAGCGATCAACTCACCGCACCCGCCTCATCATCTTCTCCTGGGCAACGACGCTTATGAAGGGGCGAACGAAAAGCTTCAGGCCCTCGCGAAGGAGTTCAAGGCGTGGGAGGGGGTGTCCCGTGGGGCCGACTTCCCTAAGCGGGCGCCCGCATTCGCGATCTAGCGGAAGGCCTGCGTGGCGATTCAGGCCTCGGGCATACCCGGCCTCCAGGGCCCAAAACCACGCCATTGTCACGCGAGGAGAATCCAACCCAAGGAATACCGATGAATCGTTCTCGGATTCTGCATGAAGCTTAACGACAAAGTCTATTAATCGTGGGGATCACAGGTTTGGGCGCCATCATTTTCGGATTCGGCTTGTGGCGCTTCCGCCGGCAATTCCGCTGAGCACCTCCCACATTAGCATGACTACCATACCCATAAACACCTTAGCCGCGCCAACCTCAACGCCCAATGGATGGCTCCACGGCCAGGCTCTGGTCGCCTGGCGGCACAAATCAGCGGTGGTGGCGATCCTTGCCGTTGTCGGAATCATGAGCCATCTGGCTCTCCGTTACAGCCTTCCTGCGGAACCCGGCCTCCATCGCCTTCCGCTGCTGTTAACACTGATTGCTGGCGGTCTCCCGATGCTCTACGACTTACTCCGCAAGGTACTGAGGTTTCAGTTCGGATCAGACCTGCTCGGAGGTATATCCATCATTACGTCGGTCCTTCTCGGCGAGTATCTGGCGGGCTCCATTATCGTGCTGATGTTGGCAGGTGGCGCGGCGCTGGAGAGCTACGCGCTGAAGAGCGCTTCGTCGGTCCTGGCAGCCCTCGCAAAAAGGATGCCTTCGGTTGCTCACCGCAAACAGGGAAGCGAAATGGTGGACGTGCCGCTGGAGGACATCGCGGTTGGCGAAACCTTGGTGATTCACCCGCACGAAATCTGCCCGGCAGACGGAGTGGTGACAGAGGGCCACGGTGTCATGGATGAATCCTACCTGACCGGAGAACCGTTTCAGATCACGAAGACCTCCGGGTCCAGTGTGATCTCCGGCGCAGTCAATGGCGGATCAGTCCTGACGATTCGGACCACGAAGGCGGCAGCGGATTCACGTTATGCCAAGATCATGGTGGTGATGCGCGAGTCCGAGAGCAAGCGGCCACAGCTGCAGCGGCTCGGGGATCGACTGGGGGCCATCTACACTCCGGTTGCCCTGCTCGTGGCCATCCTCGCCTGGGCGTTGAGCGGGGAGTCCATTCGGTTCCTGGCAGTGCTGGTGATCGCAACGCCCTGCCCGCTGCTCCTGGCGATCCCGATCGCGATCATTGGCTCCATTTCACTGTCGGCCCGCCGCGCCATCATCGTAAAATCCCCCGTCGTCCTGGAACAAATCGCGGGATGCCGAACCGCCATCTTCGATAAGACCGGGACATTGACGTATGGGGAGCCGAAGTTGACGGAGCTGTTGGTGGCGCGAGAGGTCGATGCGCAGGAGGTTCTGAAACTGGCGGCAAGCCTGGAAAGGTATTCAAAACATCCCTTGGCGCGCGCTATTCTGGCGGCGGCTTCGGAACGCGGAATTCAACTTCCCGAAGCCACCGAGGTGGGCGAACAACCAGGCCAAGGGCTGCGAGGAATGGTGTCTGGGCATCAACTCCGAATCACCAGCCGCAACAAGCTGCTCGCAGAATCGGTGGCGGCAACGGACCAATTGCCCGAGGTTGTCACCCCGATTCCTCGGGGCTAGCTCGGTAGGAACGGCTTCCCCCACTCCGGCCCGGCTTTAGGGTGTGAAGACCTGCGGCAGGGTGCAAGCACATCGGGCGCGACTCTCATTCCCGAGCGCATTCGCCGCAACCGCCGCGAGGCCGCGGCTGACACTCGATGACTCTTCCCCGACGGTCGAACTCGAAGGTGCAGCATTCGTTCAGCATGTCCTTCAACTGCCGCCGTCCGCGTTGGACCCGCGACTTGGCGCCGGACAGCGAGATTCCGAGCCGCTCGGCCAGTTGCTTCTGAGTGAGTCCTTCCAGCTCAGTCAGGACGAGTGCGTCACGATAGGGTTCAGGCAAACTGTAGATCATGCGACGAAAGGCCGCCTTCAACCCCTCGATCTCTGGATCGTCCGCCGTCGACTCAGCCGGCAAGGATTCCGGGACCTCCACGTTCTCCTTGCGTGTTCGGTAATGATCGATAATCGCGTTGCGCGCGATCGAGTAGATCCAACCCTGGAGCTTGGTGGGATCCTCGAGTTGCCCCATCCGCTGGTGGATCCTCACGAAAACATCCTGACGAATGTCCTCCGCGGTGGCTGGGCCGGACACCCGCGATCGGATGAATTGACCCAACTTCTCCGCGAACTCGTGCCAAATGTGTTCCAGCGTTGCGTTCATGGCATGTTCAGGGTTTCGTCGCTTCAATCGTGGCCGACGCTACGTAGTCTTCCGCTTTGCGGCCAGGAAACCATCCGCCAACAATTGTACGGCTGTCGCCTTTGGACACGATCATAATTTTCGTAAAACCGGCATTGCTGAGCATCGATTTCAGGTGGTCCGCCAGTGCGGCACCCGCCACACAGCCCGTGTAAAGTTCCCAATCTTTCCGGAGTGGCTCCGGAATAGGTTCCAGCGCGATGATGTCGGAGATGGCCAAGCGTCCTCCCGAACGCAACACGCGAAACGCTTCGCGAAAAACGCGCGACTTGTCGGGCGAAAGGTTGATAACACAGTTGGAGATGATGGCGTCAACAGTCCCATCAGCAACGGGCAGGCTCTCGATCTCTCCCAGCCGGAACTCAACGTTCTCAAACCCGCCCTTCACTTGTTGATTGCGGGCCTTGCTAACCATTGCCGGGGTCATATCCACCCCAATGACTCGTCCTTTCGGACCAACCGCGCGGGAGGCTAAAAAGACGTCGAACCCCGCGCCACTGCCGAGGTCGAGAACGGTCTCGCCCGGCCTCAACGCGGCGATGGACTGAGGATTGCCGCAACCGAGACCGAGGTTTGCTCCCTCCGGCACCGCGTCGGTTTCATCGAGGGAATAGCCTAGTTTCTGGGCCGTAGTCGCAACCGTCGGGTCGGGCGAGGCAGCGCCCGCCGACGGAGCGCAGCAAGCCGGCGAGCATCCGCAGTCTCCCCCCTGCTCCGCGATTCGACCGTAACGTTCGCGGACGATTGTTTTCACCGTGTCGTTCTGCAATTCTTGAGTTTTCATTTAAGCTTCGTTGTTGGCTCACCTGGGTTCAGGTGAACCGGTTTCATGGGTTAAGACGAACGACCCTCAAAAAGGACGCAACCTCCTACCTACCAACAAAACATCTGAGCCAGAGGAACTAAGACAACTAACCCTACTTCCAGAACTAAGTTCACCGCGGATTGCACAGATCTCACGGATCCGAGATAGCGGATCAGAAACTGGGTTAGGGTGGGCTAGGTCAATCGCATCGCACGACAAAAGAAGAAATGAAAAAATGGCCAAGCCCAGAAACTCACTCACCCTACCTCCGTCCGCTTCTTTCGTCTCTTTTGGTTCTTTGCAGCGAATGCGGGAGTTCCGGGGAACGGTGCCCCGCCGTTTCGGGCAACAGAACTCTTCGTGGCTTTGTGTGGAAAAATCGGGGTGTTTAGGTGGGATGGATCGGGATGGGGATATAGGACTCTCGGTCTGTAGGAGACGAGGTCACGAGGCTTTGGCGCCAGACCACTTTCTCTTAATTGAATGGGATTTGCTCTGTGAGCGTTCCATCTCGATCAACATCAACTCTCAATCGCTTATCCACGCTCCGAAGTGCCGATCGCCTTCTTGTATGGAGTTCCTGCTTTAGCAGGTTCGGCGCCCGAACTCACTTCGTGGCCGCATCCGCCAAAGGGCGGAACTACCTATAAAGGATAAAGCTTCACCCGGGAACAATCACACTCCCATGCTACCGATCTCGCTTCACTCAGACTCAATTGTCAAATGCTTCGATCTGCACCTACGGTCCCACCTCTTGCGAAGAACCGGTTTCGTTGGTTAAGACGAACGACCCTCAAAAAAGACGCAAGCCATCCGAAATTCTCCTTCTTGAGAAAGCGATGGCGAGGAGATTAGCCGTGGTGCCACCCTCCGGTGTGCACTCAATTCACTCATGGGCGGAGCACCGGATCATGCACCCACGCATCATGTCAATCTCCCTTTGCACCGCCTGACTCCCAGTGCGGATCCCACTGTCAGAGCGATCCCGAGCATTCCGAGGCTCCCTGGTTCCGGCACTTGGGTCAACGAAACCCGATACAGGTTATAGTCGAGGGGGTGACCGGGGTTCGCACCGCGAGGATAACTGGCGTCGCTCAGAAGATTTTCGAAGAGCAAAGACTCCACCTCGATGGAGCCAGCAGAGACATGGAGTTCCAGCCACCCTTCATGAACATTCTCCCCCCACTGGACAGTCTGATATCGGCGAGAAGCCCCCAGGTCTAGGTGCGGATCCGTCCAGGAAGGCGAAAGGCTCATCCAGGCTGGCTGCAGGGGATTTGGAGCATAGGGTCCCCGATGGATCGCAGCATGTACGACATCCCCCGCTCCAAAGCTGTCGGCCGAGACATCCAGAAAAAGCGACGATAGGGAGCCCGGGTCCTGATCTGGTAGAACCCGAAAAGTGGCAACGTATTCCGGCTGATGGAAGGTCATCACCACGCGGTCTCCGGCATGCAGAGTGACGCCAGCCCGCGCGTTCGAAATCAGACCGGCCGCGAGGATCAACTGTGCGACGAGGGTAAAATACTTGCTCATAGATACATTTTGGCGACAGGAATGAGTCAAACTGGCTGAGCGGGGCTCGGTATCAAATCTACACAAGGAGGGGGGTAAAGGCGAGCACCTTCTTAGTCGCCATCTTTATCGGTGGCAGCGGGCTATAGGGTACCAAGTCCCGACCGAGGTTCAGAGTCCGAGACGCCGATCCGTCGCGGCTTGTGCTCCTCTCAGCCCCCTAGAATCACCCTTCGTCAGATGAACTTGCAACGAATGACTTCTAGCTTACCATGTCCTCCTGTATGAGGCCCGCCCTAGTATTCACTGCGTTCTACTGCTCCTTGGTTTTATCAATCTCCGACCTGTATGCAGCCCAGCTCGACACCAATCGCATCGCCGCGCTCACTGGACTCAACGGCACCTGGATTGCTACCGAGGGCGTGTTCAAGGTTTCCTATCCGCGTAACGACGTCTCGGTGAAAGTGGACAACTGGAAGATGCCCGCCTTCATGGGACTCAGTTCGTGGGCCGCGTTTCATTCGGGTAGAAAAACCGAGGCGATGGTCATGGGCGATCTCGTCTTGTTCGAAGATGAAGTGAATCCCGTCATGAGTGCCGCTCTCGCAAACGGCCTCGCAGTCACCGCGCTGCACAACCACTTTTTCCAGGCCGAACCGCCGGTCTATTTCATGCACATTGGGGGCGAAGGAACGATCGACAGCCTGGCGAATGGCGTGAACGCGGCGCTGTCCAAAATGAAGGACATCCGCCGAACAAATCCGTTCCCTGGCAAATCTGTTGGTTCGGCCATACCCGAGAGGAACGCCATCAGTGCCACACCTCTCGCGGAGGCGTTCACTGCGACTCCACAGGTGAAGGATGGCATGGTGAAGTTTGTCTTTGGACGAGTCGCCCGGATGGATTGCGGATGTGTCGTCGGAAAGGAAATGGGGCTCAACACCTGGGCGTGCTTCGGCGGCACCGACGAGAACGCGGTGGTGGGTGGCGACTTCGCGTGTCAGGAGAACGAACTTCAGCCGGTGATCAAGAGCCTGCGGGATTCGGGCATCAACATCGTGGCGATTCATCATCACATGATTCACGAGACCCCTCGCTATCTATTCCTTCACTTTTGGGGCCGCGGCACCGCAACGAACTTGGCGAAAGCCATACGCATCGCACGAGGCGAACAGACCAAGGCAGCGGCGGTACAGGCCCGTTCAGAAGGCGGGTTCAAGGAGATCAACGTCGCCGACTTCGAAAAACGTCGCGTGAAGGGCAAAGCCCCGGTGATCGATGTGCGCAGCGCCGAGGAGTTCGCCAAGGGCCACGTGACCGGGGCCGTGAACCTGAACATCCACTCGCCCGACTTCTCGGCGAAAGCGGCACAGTTTGACAAGCGAAAGCCCATTCTCGTGAACTGCCATGTCGGGTCCCGCGGTGCTATCGCGGCAGCAGAGCTCGCGCGACTTGGCTTCAAAAGCATCTTCAATCTGGAAGGCGGAGTGGCGGCTTGGGAGAAGGCCGGGTACCATCCAGAGACCCTAAGGAACCCTTAGGATTCGTGCAGGTCCATCATTCGTCGTCAACCCTCGCCCTGCCGGTCGACACTACAATGTAGCGTTCGTCCTCCACTGCACGATTCCCCACCCTTTCCCTTTCTTCCACCCCACGGGCCGGCGAAGACCCCGACAGCTTCTTTAGCCGCAAGAAACGAAAGATGACGAAAGAACTTCTGAACTCAGGCCCTCACCCGCCCTGCATCCGCCCGCTTTTTTCGTCTCCTTTCGTTTTTTGCGGCTAATGTGGCTTTACCGGGTAGGCATCAGAAACTGGGTTGGGGTGAGCTAGGAGCCCGACAAAGAACTTTTAATCCGGTGCGCCTGCTGAGAGATCGCTTCTCGGTCGGCCACGGTCAGTCGAGCGAGGTTTTTCAGCTGCATGGTCATGCGTTGGTTCTTCTTCAGCAACGCCTCGTGACGCAGCAGAAAATCCCAATACAGGGTCGTGAACGGACACGCGTCCGCCCCAACGCTCAGCGCGGGATCGAAACGGCATCCCGCACAATAATTGCTCATGCGCTGGATGTACTTTCCACTAGCGACATATGGTTTGCTCGCCATGACTCCTCCATCGCCAAACTGCGACATGCCGAGGGTGTTGGGCAATTCGACCCATTCCACCGCATCCACATAGACGGCGAGATACCACTCATGAACCCGTTGTGGACGCACCCCCAGCAGCAAGGTGAAGAGCCCCGTGACCATCAGGCGTTGGATATGATGTGCATAGCCGAACGCCAGGGTCTGCCCAATGACTTCGCGTAAGCACCGCATCTCGGTGTTGGCAGTCCAGAAGAACTCCGGCAGCGGGGCCGTAGCGTTGAGCGCATTGAGTTCCAGGTATTCCGGCATCCGATCCCAATAAATACCGCGAACATACTCGCGCCAGCCAAGGATCTGACGGATGAAGCCCTCGACGCTCGCCAGCGAGACACGATCCGCACGAAACTCCCGCTCGGCCGCCGATATCACTTCACGCGGATCCAGCAGCTTCAAATTCATCGCTGCCGACAGCCGCGAATGATACAGAAAAGTTTGTGAACGCCCGGGCCCATCGCTGAAGAGGCTTTCGCTGCTCGACCACATGGCGTCTTGGAACTGTCCGAATTGGGGGAGCCGGTGCTGAATGAAATCGGCCAAGGCCGCCCGCGCCTGCTGCGTCGTCACCGGCCAATCAAAGTGCCTCAGGCTGCCCGGATGCTGGGGGAAGGTTCTCTCAACCAATGTAAGTACTTCCCTCGTGATGTCATCCGGTGGGAATGCGATGGGTTCAACAACGTTCGGCGGCCCCTTCTTTCCGAAGCTCTCCCGATTCTCGGCGTCGAAGTTCCAGGCCCCGCCGACCGGCTGATCGCCCTCCATCAACACACCCTGCTTCCGACGCATCTCCCGATAAAAAAACTCCATGCGCAACTGCTTTCGACCCCGCGCATGTGCCGCGAACTCGTCACTCGTGCAGATAAAGTGCCGGTCAGCGCGAACCTCCAGCGGCACCTCGGTGAGTTTGGAAACCCCCTCCAGCACTCGTGCCACGCGCCATTCACCGGCCTCCACCAGGATGAGCCGTTGTGGCCGCAGCTGTCGGATGGCCCGCGTCAACTCGGCCGCCAGAGTGCCGACGTTGTCTGCATCGTCGAGTGACCGATACACGACAGTCCACTCGCGCGCGCGCAAGGCGTCACGAAAATGCCGCATACCGGAGAGGAAGATCGCGATGCGTGCTTGATGCGTCCACACGTGGGTGGATTCCTCCGCCACCTCCGCCATCCATACCTGATCCTGGGCGGGATCGAAACCGTCAAACGCCGCGGAATTTGAGTTGAGTTGATCCCCCAGCACCAACACTAAGTTGCGAACTGGCTTCGAGGACGTGGCGCGCATAGTCAAATCAGACATCCGTGATCGCAGGTTACGACGATAGAAGAAACGAAAAAACGGCGGAACCCTGGAAATCACTCACCTTACCTCCGTCCGCTTTCTTTCGTCTCTTTTCGTTCTTTGCGGCTAATGCGGCTTTCCCCCCGAGGGGTATGGAGCGCGGGTGGCATGCCCCCGCTTTTCCTTCACGTTGGAGAAACCCACGTCGTAAACCGTCGTACGGATTAATTCGAACGTACGTATGGAATAATCGGTACGAATGAGGCGCTCGTTCCAATCAACCCGAGACCTGAACCCACGCCTGCATCACGTCTCTCAATGACCCGAGATTAGCCAGTCGCATGCGACTCCCCAATAGAGGTCCATTGCAATGGCCCCATCGTGTGTTACTCTCCCCAGAACGTGTACCTGGATGATCCAATGATACTTAGAGCCTCTCTGCGCCTGAAAGTCCTTGGGCAGCTGGCATTGTGTGCCGCCTACCTGCTGGCACCACCGAACGCGGTTCTGGTCGCCGCCAGTGTCGGGAGCACTCCTCCTGCCCCGGTCTATCGCCCGCCCGGCCCGCCGAATCCATTGGGCGGAGACAGTGAGGGATACAGCGTGGCAGGCAGCAGTCGGTTCCTGGTCATCGGTCGTCCGGGGGCCACCGTAGAGTACAACGGCGAGGAAGTGCTCCGCGCAGGGAAAGTCGTGGTATGGGAATTGGATGAGTCTTACTTCGTCGACGACGTGGTCAAGAAACGTTTCTGGGTGATCGATGCGATCACACCGGTGGCATATCATTACTTTGGCAGCGCGGTGGCCGCAGGCGACCGTTGGATCGCCGTGACCCGGGGCATGTCTCGGTCTGGGTTCGGTGGCCCCCTCGACGTTCCACCCAAGATCCATCACGTGCAGCTGATCGAATTTCCTCCCGATGGGGGCTGGCTGCCAGGACCGGAACTGCCGGGCCCCGCCGACTCCGCCTATCGTCAACCCAACATGCAATTCGGCATCAGCATCGCCATGCATCGGGATCGCTTGGTGGTAGGGTCGCGATTCGGCGCGCTGGTGTACGAAGTCAGTCCGCTCGGTGTCTGGACCCGCACCCAGATCCTGACCAGCAACTCCAGCGATTGGGTTGGATTGGGAACCTCGGTCGCGATTCACGAGGACTTGATCGCGGTCGGCGCGCCGGCATCCCCAAATCCCGGCACCAACGGATTGGTGACCGGCCAAGGCGGAGTGATCGTCTACCGACGCAATCCGAACGGCCTCTATGTACCCGAGAAGGAGTTCCGCTCGGCCTCGGTGCCACCCAGTGACATCTTCAACTTAAGCGACGCCTTTGGCACCTCCCTCGCGCTTGAAGTCCGCGGCGGCGTCGAATGGCTGGCGGTCGGGTCGGTGGGGCGGGATGCGCAGATCGGACCCCGGAGTTTTCAGCCCGATGCCGGATCGGCCACGCTCTTTCGTCGTATCCAACCGGCGGGCGAATGGACCTTCCACCAGGAGATCACCAACTCCTTCGATGGTAACCTCACCCAACGCGCCAAGGCGGGCAACACCATCGCGCTGAGCAACGGACGTTTGGCGCTTGGTGCGGTGGCCTCGGGAGGAACGCAGACCCCGCCCGCTCACGGCGTGGTGGGCTTTTTCGCCCATGACGAGGGGCAAGATCGATGGATCCGAACCGGGGAGGTAACCGGTCACTCCCGATCCCGATACGGGGTGGGACTGCATGGCTTCGAACACGGCTTCCTCATCGGCACTCCAGCTTTCAACACGGTGGCTGGATCAGGCGCCGGCGACTGGGAATGGCGGCCGACCGATCCCTATGTGAACTTCATCAACCAGCCAGCCGGGCCGTTCGTGGCCGGCACCCCGGCAGAGGACCGCCGCGCCGACGTCGATCCCGACGGCGACGGCATACTCAATTTCGATGAGCTTTTCTTCGGGAGCGATCCGCTAACCCCCAACACCAACCGTATCATCGTGCCCGTCTTGGATCGGGCGGCCCAGCAGTTCAAGCTCCAGTGGCAGCAGGCCTCCAACACCTTCGGTCTGACCTCGCAGGTGGACTGGAGCAGCAACCTGAGCAGTTGGACCACGAACAACCTCCAGATCATCCCGCTCGGAACCGTGGCGAACTCCACGGCCAAACGCTTCGAAGCCCGCCTCTCCACCACCGGTCAGAGCAACGTGTTCTTCCGCCTGCTCGTGGAATAAGGAGGGGTGGAATGGGACGATCTGGCGCGCCGGGGAGTTTTGTCGCACGACGTCCGTCCCCGGACGCTTCCCTCCCCGGCAGAAACAGATCGTAAAGTTTGACCGAAGGCGACAGGGTGGAGTCATGCACACTTGTCGCCGCGCTCCGAGAATTAGCGCCTTGCTTCGGCGCATTCTCTGTTCCGTCACGGCCGCGTCCATGACCGCCGGGGCCGCGGACTTCCTAGATCCCAATGCGGATCGAAACGCCCTACCCACGGTACCCCCTGGATTCGACGTTTCCATCTTCGCCCGCGAACCGCTCGTGCGCCAGCCTTGCTCGATGGCTTTCGATGCTAAGGGACGCCTCTGCGTCGGCATGGGGCCGCAGTATCGGAACCCCAAGCCGGACACACCGGGCGACAGTGTCGTGCTCGTTCTCGACGACAACGGCGATGGCGCTGCCGATCGCACCCAGGTCTTCGCCACCGGTTTCAACGCCATTCAGGGCCTCGCTTGGCGCGGACGAGATTTGTGGGTGGCCAACGCGCCGGACCTCACCGTCGTGCGCGATCTCGATGGCGACGATCAGGCCGATGAATATGTCCGCATCTACACCGATCTCGGAAATCTGGAGCATGGATTGCACGGCCTCAACTGGGCACCCGATGGCAAACTCTACATGAGTAAGGGTAACTCGAAGGGGTTGACCGAACCGGGCCGCATTGCGCCCAAACCATTCCGAGATTTGTGGGGTGTCAGCGCTCCCGCCGGCTCACCGGACTTCCCTCAACCGAGCAGTTTCAAAACGGGCGACTACCGGAAGGCCTATCATGATCCGGCGGACGATTGGGGCCGCGAAGGTGGAGTACTGCGCTGCGACGACGGCGGCGCGAATCTCGAGATCGTCGCGCGCGGTTTCCGCAACCCGTGGGACATCGCCTTCGACACCGGTTTCAACTGGCTTGGCACCGACAACGACCAAACCACCGGAGATCGGGTCTTCATGCCGTTCTTCGGAGCCAACTTCGGTTGGAATCATCCCTGGAGCGCGCATTGGGGGACCGAGTCACATGAGCCGTCCGCCCCAGTGAGCGGGCCCCTGTTCGAAGGATCCGGCACCGGGGTTGTGTTCGGCGACTCGCCGCAGTTTCCAGCCTCGCATCGCGGCGTGTTTTTTATCAACGACTGGTTGCGCAAGACCACCTTCGTGTGGCGTCCACGCTGGGACGGCGCGTTGCTTCGACCGATGGGCGAATGGGAGCCTTTCCTTCAAGGAGGGAACGCTCTTTTTCGGCCCACGGACCTCGAAGTCGGTCCCGACGGCGCGCTGTGGATTCTCGGCTGGAGCGCCGGCTACGGGGCGGAGTATCAGGGCGACCAGATGACCAGCGAAGGACGCGTGTTCCGCGTGGCGTCGAAGCGGATCCCGCCCGCACGCTGGCAGGCACCCAAACGCAACCAAGCCCTCGCGCGTTGGACGGTGGGCGATCTGGTGGAGGACTTCGACGGTCCGTTGCCCGTGTGGCGTAGCAACGCCCAGGACGAATTGGTCCGTCGAGGCGTCAGCGTGAAAGCCGATTTGATCTCAACCCTGCAAACCCGCGCGCTCAGCCAGGCCCGCGAAACCTGGACGGCGTGGACGTTGGGCCGGTTAACCCCACAGGACCGAACGATCGATGCCTGGTTCGCAGCCCGGGCCGAAGACCCCGCCGCCTCACTCAATCTCCGCCTGCAGTCCTTGCACATTCTCGCGCAGCGCGTTCGCCAACTCGGCGCGGAAACGCAGTTGCCGGCCGCCCTGATGGGAGCCCTGCACAGCCCGGAACCGCGACTTCGCTTCGAGGCCGTGCAGGCGATTGGCCAGGCACGGCAACGATCCTCCGCACCCGCGCTTCTGGACTTACTCGCGGTCGAGACCGACGCGACCACATTTTACGCGGGGTGGCAGACTTTGCGCGGACTACAGGACAAGACGGAGCTCAGGCCACTCCTGAGCGACCCACGTGACGGGGTGCGAAAGGCGGCCCTGCTCGCGCTGCTGGAAGATCACGCGCTTCAAGAAGCGGAGGTCAAACGAATCGCTACCGACCCCGTGGCGGCGATCCGAGAGGTGGCAACGCTCTGGCTGCGCAAAGCATCCGGCGGTGGTGAGCCAGTCGTCGTGCGAGGCCGGCCGCTGAACGCCGCCCCACCGGAACCAGCGCCGGCCGCGCCTCGAATCGGCGTGGCGCGACACATTAAAGCACGCTCCGGCGCGCGTTACACGCTGTCGCCCGCCGGGTTGCGCGCCGGCGCAAAACCCTACACCGATCGGAACTATGACCTGAAGCAAGTTCCGGCCCCGCTCGCAGGTCTGGACTTCATCCAGACCGCCAACAACGATGACGGGTCGCACGCTGAGGAATGGCTCAGTTTCGAAGCCCTGGTGCCGGTGCGTGTCCACGTGGCATTCGACACACGGGCGTCCACCGTACCGAAGTGGCTGCGCGACCGTTTTCAGCCCACGGAGCGGCAGATCCGCGCCGACCACTGGACTTTTCAAGTCCATACGCGCGAGTTCCCGGCCGGTCCGATCGTTCTGGGCGGCAACACCGACGACGGCAAAGCGGGTGGAAAAGGCAACTACATCGTGGCGCTCGAACCAATGCCCCTACCCCCGCCGTCCGTAGCTTCGGCCATCGATCCCGTACTTGCGCTCCTACCTCAGGGCGATGCCGAGCGCGGCAAGTGGCTCTTTCACGCGAACGGCGGAGCGGGTTGCTTCCAGTGTCATCGCCTGCGCGAACACGGCAACGGTTTCGGACCCGACCTCGCCACGGTGGGCGATCGCAGCACCTCCCGTCACATCGTGCAGTCCATACTCGAGCCCAGTGCCTTCATTACGGAGGGTTTCCAGTTGCAGACGGTTGAAACAGCTGAGGGTGATTACTCCGGTATTCTGCTCGAGGAGAGCGGACTCAGCCTCACGCTCGGACTGGCCACCGGACAACGCCAAGGGATTCTCAAATCGAAGATCAGGCAGCGACAGACCGCCGCAACGTCGGCGATGCCCGGCTACGACCGGGTGCTGGCACCTGGATATGTCGCGGACCTAACGGCCTATCTGTTGGCGCAGAAGGCCGGCGGTAACGGCGATGGATTCCGTTTCAGCGAGCTTCCCGATCGCCTCGTCATTACCCACACCCACCGCCCCGTGGCGGAGTTTGTTTTCCGTGACGCCAAGATCCTTCGGCCCTACTTCCGGAATGTCCATGCTCCGAATGGAATTCAAGCAACGCGGAATCATCCGCCCATCGCGGGCGCCGATGCGACGGACCACGACACCATGCATCCCGGACTTTGGCTCGCCTTCGGCGATATCAATGGCACGGACTTCTGGCGCAACAAGGGTCGAATCGAACATGTTCGCTTCGTCGAGCCCCCGGCCGTCCGGGATGGACGGCTGGTCTTTGCCACGGAGTGCCGCCTGCTAACCACCAGCGGCGAAACGGTCTGCTCCTTGACCAATCATCTCAGCCTGGAGTCACAAACCAATGCTTGGCTCCTCAGATGGGATGCCACCTTCGCATCCCAAGAGCGCGACTTCACGTTTGGCGATCAAGAGGAGATGGGATTCGCGGCCCGCGTTTCCACTCCTCTGACCGAAAGCAAGGGAGGACTGATCACCAGTAGCGTGGGGCTGAAATCAGCCAAAGCCACTTGGGGTCAAACGGCAGACTGGTGCGATTACTCCGGAACGGTGGATGGCCAGCGCGTAGGCATCACCCTCTTTGCTCATCCACAGAGTTTCCGGGCGAGCTGGTGGCACAATCGAGACTACGGCGTGTTCGTGGCCAATCCTTTCGGCCGTGCGGCCATGAAGCAAGGCGTCGCGAGCGCCGTGACGGTGAAGCGTGGCCAACCCTTCCGACTCCGCTTCGCGGCGGCGATCCACGCCGGCGAAGGATACGATCCCGCGGTTACCTATCGTCGGCTTTAGTGGTCAATCGCTCGTTTACCACCGCAGCCAGCCTAAGGGATCGATCCAGTGCGCCAGAAGACGCAGGCACTCTGGTATGGAGTTCCGCCTTCAGCCCAATCCATGCAGTTGGAGTCGCGTTCGCTCATGGAGATGCCCCTAGGTTTAGCCAGTTGGGTTCGAGCCTTCCAACTGCATTGCAGTTGGGAAGTGGAGAAACAATTTTGTCCAAAAGTCTTC